>DAICZO010000235.1 GCA_027311125.1 Acidobacteriaceae bacterium | reverse complement strand
GTCCAGGGGGCGGGCTGGATGTGGAGGAGGCGGAATTCGAGGGGGAGGTGGTTTTGCTGGGCAGCGATGGAGGCGTTGACTCCCTGGGCGTAGAGCTGGAGGAAGTGGAGCTGGTCCTGGGGTAGGACGGCGATGGCGCGGTCGGCGGCTGCGCGGAGCTGGAGGACTCGCTGGGTGCGGTCGTGCTGGAGGAGGTTGGAGCCGAGGACTTCGGCGAGGGTTCCGGCGGCGTGGCGGCGGAGGGTTTCCATCTGCCAGAGGCGGTCCTGGGTGGTGATGAAGCCCTGGGCGAGGATGAGGTCGTCGAGGGAGGCGGCGCGGATGTGAGGGACGCCCTGAGAGTCGCGCTGGACGGTGACGGGGGCGGAGAGTCCGGGGATGGCGATGGAGCCGTCGAGCTGCGGGAGATTGTCACGCATGGCGTGGTGGGTCCAAGCGCGGGCGGAGTAGAAGAGGACGATGAGGAGCAGGAGGAGCGCGGGGAAGCTGAGGCCGATGACTTTGGGGAGGATGGAGGGCTGGATGGGCTCGTCAAGCGGCTCGGGCACGGTGGCGAAGATCTCGCTGGAGAGGAGTTGGGAGGAGTCGCGGAGAGTGCGGTGCTGGAGCGGGGCGTTTTCGGGCGAGTTGGGTGTCATAGGCTAGGAGCAGTCTAAATGCTGGGGGTGGTGGCGGTAGTGGATCAGGTTGAAGGCTGATGCAGCGGAGGTGCTGAAAACGCCCGTTTTCAGAGGGAGGTGGCCACGCTCGCATTTCAATTAGTGGCCACAAGCCGACTTATGAGTACTTGGGAGCAAGACGCTGCGCAAAAATCAACTCAGTCATCTTCCGAATTGCCGTAGGTGATGATCTGTGTGCAGGTAACCCCAACGCATCCATTCGGCTGTCGACATCGAACCCATGTAGGGGTGGTCTCCCCTGTATTGAGCTCTGTTGCAGAAGCGGTTCAGCTCTGCTATCGCGCTTTCCCGATCAGCGTCGAAGTTACTTACCAGCATGGCAGCTGTTCCACGTTTGAGCGCAGGTACCGTGCCGTAGTTCTTGGGCCAAGGCAATGGCATGTACAAAGCCAGCAGTTTCATCACGGGGTGTGGCAGCCATGTCCGAACTTCTCCAGGTGCGATTTCTCCCATCGCCATACGGAATGCACCGCGGAGGTGGCAGATCATTTCCGACGCGTGCATCTGGCCCCACCTCGCTGTATCGGTCGGCTTCAACACGCAAATGCGCTCGGTAATCTGGGCAAGATCAGTGCTGCTTGACAAAGTGCGCATTACAGCATTCTTCCTTTAAGGCACAAGAGCTTAGCAGCGATCCTAAATCCCGATAAACGTTAGTACAAACGCCCTTCTGTTTACTGATCGGCGTGGGCTCGCCCATGTTTCTTGGAAAGTAAGGTTTCCGGCGACTTCAGTTGTTCAGCTAACCTGATTCATTAGCATGATGGCGGGTGGCTTGACAGGGCTGCGAGGGTCGCTATGCTTAGAGATTCGCACGGTCGCTATGAGGCGAGGTGCCGAGGAGCTGCGCTTGGATTGCCGGATTTTTTTTCACGATAAGTGTTTTGATGGGGCGTGTTCGGCTTCGTTGTTTATGCGGTTTCATCGCGAGTGTGTGAAGACGGCGGACAGCTTCTCGTTTCGTGGGTTGGTGCACCGGGCGGGTGGGCTGTTCGATGAGGCGGAGTTTGGCGGGGGCGAGAATGCGATTGTGGACTTCAAGTATTCGGCTTCTGCGAAGGTGACGTGGTGGTTCGATCATCATCTGAGTGCGTTTCTGACGGCGGAGGATGAGGCGGACTTCAAGCGCGGGCAGGCGGATCGAAGCCAGGTGTTGCGGAAGTTTTACGATGCGACGTATACGTCGTGCACGGGGCTGATTGCGGATATTGCGCGGGACACGTTCGGGATGAATGTCGAGCCGCTGCAGGAGCTGATCTACTGGGCGAATATTGTGGACGGCGCGAAGTATGAGAGCGCGAAGGCGGCGGTGGAGATGGCCGAGCCGGCGATGAAGCTGACGATGGTGATCGAGAGCTCGTCGGGGAATGAACTGGTGCCACGGCTGATTCCGCTGCTGACGGAGATGAGCCTGCAGGAGGTGCTGGAGCAGGGGTTTGTGCAGGAGCTGCTGGGGCCGCTGATGGCGCGGCACTGGGCGGGGCTGGAGCTGATTCGGGAGCGGTCGCGGCTGGAGCGCGGAGTGATTACGTTCGATATTACGGACCAGCCGACGGAGGGATACAACAAATTTATCCCGTACTATCTGCATCCGGAGGGGACGTATAACGTGGGGCTGAGCAAGTCGAGCTTTCGGGTGAAGGTGTCGGTGGGGACGAATCCGTGGACGACGAAGACGGCGGATGAGCTGGTGAACCTGGCGGCGATCTGCGAGCGATATGGCGGCGGAGGACATGCGCGGGTGGGTGCGATCAGCTTTCCGCCGGACCGTGAGGATGCGGCGCGGGTGGCGGTGGCGGAGATTGTGGCGGAGCTGCAAGGGGCAGACCTGCCAAGCGCAGAGATGACAAGGGCGAAACGATAGATGCGGAAGAATGTTTTACGGGCGGTGACAGAGGCGGGATTTATCGTTTTTCTGTTTTACGCGAACCTGCTGATGGGGGAGTATACGCACACGGGTGAGGCGCGGGGGCGTGGGTTGCTGTGGGCGTTGAACGATATATTTACGGCGACGAACCTGGTGATTGCGCTGATTGCGGCACTGATTGGATACCTGGTGGTGGAGTTTGTGCGGGATCGTTTGTAGCGGATTGATGGTTTACGAGAGCTGAAGGCAGTGATGCAATAACGATGGGTACGAACCTTGGCGGTTCGTACCCATCGTTATTTGGTGCCGGGATTTTTGGTGCTGAGGTGGTGTCAGGGCTTGAGGTGGTTGAAGACGGGCAGCTTGGTGATGTCGTTGAAGATGACCATGGCGGCGAAGACGAGGAGGCAGACGAAGGCGACCTGGTAGACGCGCTCCTTGACCTGCTGGTTGAGGTCGCGGCCCATGGCGGACTCGATGAGGAGGAAGAGGATCATGCCACCGTCGAGGATGGGGATGGGGAGCAGGTTGAAGATGCCGAGGTTGAGGGAGATGTAGGCCATGAGGCCGATGAGGGGCATCCAACCGGGCATCTGGACGGCCTGGTGGATCTGGGTTCCGATACCGATGGGGCCGGAGAGGGAGCGCACGGAGACCTGGCGGGTGAACATGCGCTTGAGGACTTCGACGATGAGGAGGGAGCCTTTTTTGTTGAACTGCCAGGAGGCGACGAGAGCTTTGCCGAAGGGCAGGCGCTCGACCTTGACGGGTGGGAAGACGGGCTGGAAGCCGATGCGGTAGAGCTTGATGCCGTCACCTGCGTCGGAGAGCTCGGGGGTGAGCTGGACGGGGAAGGTGTTGCCGTTGCGCTGGATGGTGAGGTTTGCGGGCTGTCCGGCGCGATCCTGGAGGTAGGCGAGCAGGGCTTCGACGGAGTGGAGCTGGAGGCCGTCGATGGCGAGGATCTGGTCCCTGGGCTTGAGGCCGGCGCGGGCGGCGGGGGCGTTGGGGTTGCGGGGGTCGAGGGCTTCCACCTGGACGGGGGTGTTCTG
>DAICZO010000234.1 GCA_027311125.1 Acidobacteriaceae bacterium | reverse complement strand
CCGTCGGGAGCTCGGTATCGGGAGGTGGCGAACCTGCTGATGAATGATCATGACGGCACCTTCTGCGATGCCGGGAATCTGGCCGGTAACGCTATTCGTGAGCCGCGGGTTGGTCGCGGGCTGGCAGCGGTGGATCTGGATAACGACGGCAATATTGACCTGGTGGTGGAGAACCTGGATGGATCGCCGACGATTCTGCATAATCAGGGAATTCCGGGCACCCACTGGGTAACGTTGGAGCTGGCTGGAACCAAGAGCAACCGACTGGCGCTGGGGGCCAGGGTGACGATTACGGCCGGCGGCGTGACGCAGATGGACGAGGTGCGGAGCGGTGGCAGCTATCTCTCCCAGAGCGATCTGCGGATTCACTTTGGGCTGGGGAAGGTGGAGAAGGTGGACTCGGTGGAGGTGCGGTGGCCTTCCGGCCATGTGGACATGCTGCATGACCTGCGGTCAGACCACTTTTATTCGGTTCTGGAAGGTAGCGGTCTGGTGGGAGCCGCTTCGATTGCTCCCCCGAGAAAGTAGCACGCACGGTGTGTGGGGCAGACGACACTCCCTCGTCAACAGAAATGATTCTGTAGCGGCATTTTTCCAGAAAATTTCTACAAAGAGTGATTGACAAAGCGCCACCCCACAGCGCCTAATGGCAAGTCAGCAATTCAAACAAGACAATGAGCGGTGCTTAGCACTGGTATGTAGCTAATTGACGGAGGGAGTAACTCTCCTTTTGTCAACGATGCAAAGAGCGAATGCTGACGCAGAAACGATTCTCAAACTATTGATGGATTTTCGAGCATTACTTTAGGAGGATTATGAAACGACTATGTTCCTGGATTGCGCTTGTTGTGTTCGCAATTGGTGTGCTCAGTGCACCGGTTTTGGCGCAACGCACAACCGGCGTGGTGATCGGTCAGGTAACTGACCCGTCCGGCGCGGCTGTGACAACGGCAACCGTGACACTTACCAGCAACGCTACCGGTCTAGACCGCGTGGCAACAACCAATAGCTCCGGCGAGTACCGTTTCGACGACATCGCGAACGGCACCTACAAACTACAAGTGACTGGACCGACGTTTCGCAAGTTTGTTGCGAGCGGCGTTGTCGTAGACGTTGCATCCACCACGCGTGTGGATGCCAAGCTGGCATTGGGGAACGTCTCGGAGGTTGTCGAGGTTTCGGCGGCAGCCATTCAGGTTGAGACCGAGGGCGGCGCACTGGGTTCGGTTGTCGACGGCACCCAGGTAAAGGAACTGCCGCTGAACGGACGCAGCTTTGTGGAACTGACGCAGTTGTCGCCTGGTATCTCTGGCGCCAACAATTTTGATAGCAAAAACAAGGGCCTTCAGGGCGGTGTGGACTTTTCCGTCAACGGTAACCCGACCACCAACAACCTGTTTATGGTGGACGGTGCCAACGACAACGACGTAGGTTCCAACCGTACGATTCTGATCTATCCCTCAATCGAAGCGATCGCTGAGTTCAAGATGCTGACCAACAGCTATGGACCAGAGTATGGTCAGGCTTCGGGTGCGGTCATCAGCATCGTTACCCGCAGTGGTTCGAACACGTTGCACGGCAGCGTTTTCTACAGTGGACGTAACGATGCGCTGGCTGCGTACACCTACTTTGCCCGTCGCAACGCGGGTACTGGACAGCCGCTGAATGGCAAGGATAAGCTGCGCCGCAACGACTGGGGCTACTCGCTCGGTGGTCCGATCAAGAAGGACAAGCTGTTCTTCTTTGGCAACCAAGAGTGGACGCATGAGATCCATGGCGTTTCGCAGTCTTCGTGCGTTGCCTCTGCGGCTGAAGTCGCTGGCGACTTCTCGAATCCATCGTGCGGGGCGTCGTTACCAACCTTCTCCCCGGCGCTGCAAAAGGCTGGTAATCCGCACGCCCTGGCGACCATCGATCCTGCTGGCGCACTGCTTGCAGCCTACTATCCATTGCCGAACAAGGCCGTTCCGGTCAACGGCAACAACTGGTCCGAGTCTCTGCCGAGTGGCACCAACTACCGCCAGGAGAACGGCCGCATTGACTACAACCTGAACAAGCACAACACCCTGATGGCCCGCTACACCCAGGACACCTGGGTCAGCCCGTCGTACAACGGAAACCAGTACTGGGGCGATTCACCGTTCCCGGTCATCAATGCCAACTGGTCGCAGCCTTCCAAGATGGCGATCGGACGCTGGACAAGCACCATCAGCGATACGCTGGTGAACGACGTTGAGTTTGCCTACTCCAATAACCGCATCAACATTACACCGGGCGGCACCAATGCTGGTCTGTTGAATCAGATGGCTGCGGCAATTCCGACGCTGTACCCGCTATCACTGAAGAATGCCAAGGCGTCCACTCCGACCATCTGGTCCGGTTTGGGAGCATACGGTGCTTATAACAACATCTGGTCCATCGCACCGTGGAACAACACGTTGGATCTGTATACCTATCGTGATGACGTGTCGAAGGTTGCTGGACACCACGCTATCAAGGCAGGTGCATTTCTGGGTATCAACGGCAAGAATGAAGATGCCAGCGCAGCCAGTACGGAGCGGCCCACGTTCCAGACGTTTGACTACGCGGTTGATACTGGCCACGGCGGTGCTGTGACAGGTAACACGCTTGCCAACGTGCTGATTCCCAACAATCCATTCTTCCTTTCGGAGAACTCCACCAACGTTCGCGCTCAGCTTCGTTGGAAAGACATCGAGTTCTATGCTGGTGATATCTGGAAGCTTTCTCCCCGGATCTCGCTCAGCTACGGAGTTCGGTACTCGTTCCTGCGCAACCCTGTGCAGCCCAACAACCTGCTTACCAGTTTCCAGCCACAGTTGTATGACAAGACCAAGCCAGCCAGCGATGCCTGTAACGGTCTGTGGACTGCACCGGGCAAGGATCCTTGCGGCGATGCGAACAAGCAGTTTGGCACTCACTTCAGCTCGGGCGTACCCGGACCGAACAACTCCCTGGTTAACAACAACAACCATCTGATCGCACCGCGTGTTGGCGTGGCGTGGGATGTACGTGGCGACGGCAAGACGGCGCTGCGATTCGGTGTTGGCCAGTTCTTCCAGCGTGAACGCGTATCTCGTTACACTCTGGTTGCAAATGCTCCATTCGCCATTACTGCGTCAGGCATCTCCCGTTCGCTGGGCGGTGCAACTCCGTCCTCGCTTTCTGGAGGCGCAGCGTCTCCTTCGGGCGGCATGGATCCACGAGGGATTCTGCCGAATACCATTCAGTGGAACGTAACCGTGGAGCAGGAGTTGGCCAACAACACCGTATTGCAGATGAGCTATGTCGGCAATCGGGGTATTCACCTTACTTCCAGCTACGACGTCAACAGCATTGCACCTGCAAACTGGCTGGCGGCATCGTTTGTGCCAAGTGCTGGACAGAATGCTTTGCGGCCGTTCAGCAACTTCGGCTCACTAGCGTATTGGTCGCACAACGGCGATTCCAGCTACTCGGCGCTACAGACCCAGTTCCGTACCCAGATCCGGTCTTTCCGGTTCCAGGCTGCGTATACGTGGTCGCATGATATCTCCGATATCGCGACGGACGATTCCAGCGGTGGTACAGGAGCGCAGAGCTTCACCTACTACACCAACCCGCGCCTTGATCGTGGTAACTCCAACACTAACCGTCCGGACGTCTTTGTGGCGAACGGAACCTACCTGGCACCGAAGTTGGAAAGCCACGGTATGCTCACCCGCAATGTACTGGGTGGATGGGAACTGACCGGAATCACGCAGGCCGAGTCGGGCAACTCCTTCACGATCTTCCAGGGCAGCGTAGGTGAGAACAGCGCCTTGGTGGTTCCGGGCGCAGCAGGAACGGGTGCAGTGAATGCACTGTTCCAGACCGGACTCACTGGGAACCAGCGGCCAATACTGGCACCAGGTCAGAGCTGTAATAGTGGTGGCGGTATCGGTGGTGATCAGGTGATCAATCCGACTGCCTTCACGTTGATCGGGTATCAGCTCGGTACGCTTGATCCTCGGATGGCCCCGCGTGGTGCTTGTCATGGACCTCGCCTGGTCAACACAGACTTCTCCGTTGATAAGAACTGGAGAGTCAAGGATCGCGTGACGGTACAGTTCCGGCTGGATGCGTTTGATATGTTCAACCATGCAAACTTCCGCGCTGACCAAGGTGTCTTCACTGCGGTAGCGACGGTCAACTGCGGTGCGGCAGTGGGTGGTCTCTACCAGCCGTGCAGCCCCACCAATAACGTAGTGTCCGCGCAGACGGCGGGCAACAACTTCGGCAAGTCGACCGGACTGGTTGGCAACGCGGAACGTCAAATCCAATACGGCCTGCATATCGAGTTCTAAGGCCTGATTGCTCAACAAAGTGCAGGCGGAACCGTTCGCGGTTCCGCCTGTCTTTCTTATTGTGGTTCGCATAGAACTCCCAACTTATGAAAATATGGAGTCCAGTGATTCGGCTTGGCTCTCTCTCGTTCGGTACGCTTGCCTGCACGCTGGTACTGACCATTGTGCCGCTGGCCCAAACGCATCCATCCGCGGCCAGGAAGCATGAGTCCGCGGTGGCTCCCGATCCCTCAGCCCAGCAGCTTGCCGAGGCTCTTGCTTCGCAGCAGCGCGCTTTGGATGGCGGCGATCCGGTTGTGATTGCAAGTGCAACGCGGTTGGCATCTGCATGTCTGTTGCACGAGGTCGCCAAACTGCGTCTGCTCGAAGGCAAGCCGGCGGAAGCAATCGATCTGGAGCGGCGATCACTGGGGTTGCACGATTCTTCGTCGGTGCGTCTGGAACTAGCGTCCACACTGCTTCGAACGGGAGCCCTGCAGGACGCAGTCAAAGAGGCCTCGCTGGTATTGCAGGTAGAGCCGGCAAACGCTTCGGCATGGGCGATTCGCGGCAGTGCACTGCTGCATAGTAACGACTATCGCGGAGCTATCGAAGCGTTCAATCATTCGCTGGAGCATCAAGCGAATGTAAATGTGGCCTACGCCATGGCATCCGCGGAGTTGTCGCTGCACGAGAAAGATAAAGCGGCGCTGATCTTTCAGAAGATCATTGCAGCATCGGACAACGCTGCCATCTGGCATGTGGCTGCGGGTGATGCCTATCGCGAGGCGCTGTATCTCAACGAGGCTGTTGAGGAGTTAAAAAAAGCGATTGCTATCGATCCGCGCGTAGGTCATGCCGAATTTTTTCTGGGGCTTACTTATCTGCAGATGAATGAGTGGGGTCCGAACTCCCAGAGCTTCGAACATCTGCGTGCGGCGGTGCGTCTGGCTCCGCAGGAGTATGTCAGTAATTTTTATCTAGGTGCAATTGAGTCGACGGATGGAAGCGATCTGGCAAGCTCGAATCGGCATCTGCAGGTTGCGGCGGAGGCCAATCCCGACTCGCCGGAGGTCTGGCTGTACCTGGGACTCAACGCCGCTCGCGAACGCAATAACGAGGCAGCGAAGACCTATCTGCGCAAGGCGGTGCAGTTGACGGGTGACGATGTTGCGCGCAACAACTACCAGATCCGTCGGGTGTATGCGATTCTGGGCCGCATCCTCATCAGCGAAGGCAACCATGCTGAGGGAGATGCGCTGCTGGCGAAGTACAAGAGCACCGAGCAGTCGTCGATTGGGAATAGTGCCCATGCCATTGCGCAGGCAGCCGAGGCCCAGGATGCGCGGGCGACGCTGAGCGGCGTGCCAGCAACCGATGCCAATGTGTCCGGTATGAGTGCTGGCAATATGATTGCAGCGCCTGACCATAACGGGACGGAGTCGCTTGTCTCTGCGGCTACCAAACCTGTCCATACGCCGGAACAGGAGAAAGAGCTTGCTGCACAGGAGCAGCAACTGGATCAGCTTCTCGCCAGCAGTCTGAATGATCTCGGTACAGCGAACGCCAGGCAGGGGTTGTATGAGGAGGCTTTGGACAACTTCAAGGAAGCAGAGCACTGGCAGACACCTACGCCGGCGTTGTTGCGTAACGTGGGAGTAGCTGCGTTCCGTACGGGGCATTATGACGAAAGTGCGGATGCACTGTCGCGCTATCTCGTAGCGGAAGCAGGCCATCCGGATCAAAGTGCGCCGACGGACCGGCTTCGCCTGATGCTGGCGATGTCGTACTTTTCGCAAGGAAAGTTTGCGGAAGCGGATAAGGCCTTTACCCCAGTGGGAGACCTGGTACGGCAGGATCCGCGCACTGCTTATTCCTGGGCGTATGCGATGGCGCACTCTGGCCAGCAGCAGCGAGCGAACCAACTGGCGGATGAGTTGTCCAGTCAGAATCTACCCGCAGAAAATCTCAGCCTGGTATGTCATTTGTATGTCGATACGGAGAACTATGATCAGAGCGCTGCGTGCTATCGCAAGGCCTACACGGCTGATCCGAGTC
>DAICZO010000224.1 GCA_027311125.1 Acidobacteriaceae bacterium | reverse complement strand
GCAGAGCCGGCGACGAGCGCTCCGTTGAAGCCCCAGTTGCGGAGGACGACGCGCTTGGCGGTGACGGCCTGGGCGTTGGCGGCTCCGGTGGCGGGACCGCCGATGGAGACGTGCTGGCCGGGGAGAAGACCGTTGGAGTTGAAGAGGAACTGGGTGAGGGGGTTGTGCATGCGGTAGACGAAGTACTTCTCGGTACCGGAGAGGTCGACTGTGGCGATCTGCCCGAGGGAGAGCGCGGTGGTGGTGGGGAGAAGATCGCGGACGTAGAGATCAAAGCTGGTGGCAGCGCCGGAGGGCGGCTGGACGTAGGTGACCTGTCCGCTGGCGTAGAAGGCCTGCTGGGAGAGGATGGCGACTTCGTCGGCGGCGATGGTGGAGTCCGCGGACTGGAGGGTGCCGGAGACTTCGACGATGCTGCTGGTGGTGAGGTTGCTGATGGACTCACCGTTTTCAAAGTCGGTCTGGCCGTTGACCTGGACGGTGAACTGGTGGCCGTGGGGACCCTGGATGACGAAGGACTGACCGGTGGGATCGACACTGACGACGGCGGCGTCGAACTCATCGATGTGGGCGCCGGTGTCAGTGGGAGCGACGGCGGCTACGTCGAAGGTGGGGGTGACGTTGCCGGTGATTTGACCGTTGGAGTCGACCTGGATGGATTGGAAGAGGTCGAAGTCTACGCGCAGACCCGCGGGGCCAGACTGGCTGACGACGAAGGGTGTGGCGAGGTTGATGGTGACGATGTTGGACGAGAGGACGGCGGGCTCGGTCTGGATGGTGGGGGCGGCGCCGGCCTGGGTGTTGAGATAGCCGATGGTGGCGGAGCCGAGCGTGATCTGAACGCTGGTGTAGGTGCCGACGGGAACGGCGTTGAGATCGAGCAGGGTCTGGAGACCGTTGTAGCGGGCGAAGTCGACGGTGGGCGATCCGCTGAGCAGGGAGACGCTGGTGCCGGTCGAGGTGAGCGCGTTGATGCTCTGGATCTGTGCGGTGAAGGAGACGACGCCTGCGGCAGGAGCATCGGTGCCGATGACAAAGGCGTTGCCGGTGACGGTGTTGGCCAGCGGCGTGGAGGCAGAGGTGGTGCTGGCAGCGCAGCCCGCCAATCCTAGAGAAGCGAGCGAGACCAACGCTGCGAGAGGAGCTGCGGCGAGAGCGAGGACGAGTGAGGTGCGATTCGGATTTTTAGACATGGGAGGTCCTTTCTCTTCAGAGAGAGTGATGGTGAAAGCGACTGCCGATGCAGACGCCGACGATAGGAGCGGTTCGCTGTCCGACCGTGGGCAGCGAGGATGGTAGACGCGCACCAGAGATGGCTGGAGGCGCGATGCTGCGAATGCTTGCGTACTGCTGTGTGTTGCCTGCTGCTTGCTGCTTTCAAGTTGCAAGTTGCAAGGATCGAGTCTGGCGACGATGGCCGCGCAGACGCGAGGTACTGGTGTTGCGAATAAGCCTGAGACCTTGCCGTTCTACGCGGTTGCGTTAGACGCTGGTCACAGCCAGTACGAACACAGGGGATTTCAAAAAGTCTCGAAAAAAAATGAGGTGACTTTGCAGGTGTGCGTGGGGCGTGGCAAGGGCAGGAGGTGGAGCGAGCGATGCAAGAAGAATCGCCCCAACGGAGAGTGTCCGGCGGGGCGATGGTTGAGTGAGGCGTGCGTCGGTTATGGTTCGGTGACTAGAGGTAGCTCGACGAAGCTGGCCTGTCCGGGCGCATGGTAGATGCGCTGCGTGGCTTTCTTGTAGTCCGTGGGTTTGGCGAAGAAGATGTTGGGGACGAAGGTCTGGGGGTTGCGATCGTAGAGGGGGAACCAACTGGACTGGACCTGAACCATGATGCGGTGGCCGGGCAGGAAGACGTGGTTGGTGGTGGGGAGCGCGAATTTGTAGGCCAGCGGAGTGTTAGCTGCGATGGCGGTTGGGTTGGCGAGGCTTTGGCGGTAGCGGCCACGGAAGATGTCCATGGCGACGGCGAGTTGATAGCCACCGAGTTCAGGCTGACCGGCGACTTCGTCGGGGTAGACGTCGATGAGCTTGACGACCCAGTCGGCGTCGGTGCCGGTGGTGGCAGCGATGAGGTTCGCGATGGGTTCGCCGCTGATCTTGACGGGCTTGGCGAGGACATCGGTGGTGAAGGAGAGGACGTCGGGACGGCCGGAGAACTCGCGCTGATCGTCGACGAGCCAGCGGACCCAGGAGAGATTGGGGGTGTAGCCGACGGGCTGATTGGGACGGGTGCGAAAGGGCACGGGCTTGGCGGGATCGGAGACGTACTCGTCAAAGGCCTCGCCGCTGGCGGGTGCGGTGAAGGAGAGTTTGGAGTCGGCCTGCAGGTAGAGCGGAGTGGGCTTGGGTGTGCAGCCTTTTTCGCAGCCAGCGGGCCAGGACTGGAGACGCTGCCAGTGGTTAGTGCCGGTCTCAAAGGCAGTGACCGGGGCTACGTGGAGGGCGGGTGCGTCATCCTTGATGTAGTGCGCGAGGAAGGGCGCGAGGATGTGAGTGCGGAAGTAGAGGCCGGTGTCGCTGTTGAACTTGATGGCTCCGAGGGAGCTGGCTTCTTCAATCTCCTGCCCGTGGTGCCAGGGGCCCATGACGAGGAAAAGCTTGTCGTTGTTGGTGTCCTTGGGCTTGACGGCCTTGTAGACGGCCATGGCTCCGTAGATATCTTCCTGGTCCCAGAGGCTATCGACGAGCATGGTGGGGACGGTGAGGGGTTCCTGGGCGAGGATCTGATCGACGGCCTGGCCGCTCCAGAAGCGGTCGTAGGCGGGGTGCTGGGTGACTTTGTTCCAGAAGCCGATCTGCTCCATGTTGCGCTGGTGGCCGAGTTCTCCGGCAGAGCCTGCGCGCATGTACATGTCGTAGTCATCGAAGTTGCTGAGAAGCCAGTGGGCGCTGTTGTCGCGGGTGGCGGTCTGCTCGTAGATGTAGGGCAGGTTCTGCTGACGGAAGGCACCGTTGTGGAACCAGTCGTCACCGCGCCAGCCATCGACCATGGGGTTCATGGGCACGGAGACTTTGAGCGCCGGGTGTGGATGGACGAGCGCCATCAGCGGCAGAAAGCCATCGTAGG
>DAICZO010000218.1 GCA_027311125.1 Acidobacteriaceae bacterium | reverse complement strand
GAGAAGACGCAAGGATCGCGGCTAGAGGGTGGAGAGAGTGGGTTAGAGGATGGAGAGAGTGGGTGATTGAGGTTTGTCGGTGTTGGATTCGGTGCTGGATTCGGGTTTGGGTGTGGCGGGCAGGGCCTCTGCCTGAGCGTCGTTGCCGACGATGACCTGGCCGTATTCGAGCAGGGTGACCATGCCCACGCCGCCACAGATGTTTCCAGAGACGGCGGGGAAGAACCAGGTGGGGAAGGCGCTCCAGGGGGCTCGTCCGGTGAGGATGGCGGTGAAGACCTCTCCGCTGGCGGCGATGCAGTGGGCGAAGCCGCCAAGGCCGACGACGAAGGCGAGCAGCCAGATGATCATGACGGAGCCGGTGATGGAGTGGGAACCGGAGACGAGCCAAGCGACGGTGGCGATGATCCATCCGCCCATGACGCCGGACCAGAAGATGGTGGAGGCGGGGTGATTGATGGCTTCGAGCCCGAGTTGGGCGAGGGAGTTGACGACGTCGGGACGGATGGCTCCGGTGAGGGCGGCGAGGGTGGCGAACGCGAGGGCGCCAAGAACGTTGGCAGGGAGGACGGTGGCCCAGAGACGGGCGGTCTGCCAGAAGTGTTTCTTTTCCGCGAGGACGAGGGCTACGGGGTAGAGGGTGTTCTCGGTAAAGAGTTGAGAGCGGCCGAGGATGACGACGATAAAGCCGAGAGGGTAGAACATTTTGGCGATGAACTGAATCGTTCCGGTGGGCTGGGTTCCAGCGGGGGTGAGCATGGCGAGGGCGATGGCGTTGCCGAGGGCGGAGAGGCCCATGAAGATGCCACCGGCGAGGGCGGAGATGGCGAGGGAGACGCTGGAGCGGCCGAGTTCCTGGCGGGCGTTGTTGGCGACCTGCTCGTAGATGTCCTGGGCGCTGGGCCGCTCGAGGTTTTTCTGGGCCTCAATGGCGGGTGCGGGCGGAGTGGAAGGATCAGGGCGGTAGAGGCGAAAGCGCATGGGGGTTGAGATGCAGAAAGTGGGTAGGGATGTATCCTAATCAACAGAGGTGCTTTGTTATGGCGGAGAACAGCATGCAGAAGGCTCGAACAACGGACACATCTATGGGGAGTCAGAGGTCGGGGTACAAACCCTCAGCTCCGGCCAATTATCGGCCCCCTACTCCGGTTAAGGTTCCTCCACCTCCGGCGAAAGGGAAGTAAGCATCTGTGCCACAGGGACTCCAGACGCTCATCGCTCTTTTTCTTCTGCTTCCTGGGTTTCTGAGTGCTCGGATCGCTTCCTCGCTGAGTGCACAGGGTCAGCGGTCCGACCTGGAGCGGGTGATCGAAGCCCTAATTTTCAGCTTTGTCACTTATGTCGTCTACATTGCGCTCTTTGGGACAGGTCTTCCGATTGAGTGGCTTCCAACTTTTCAAGTACATCGCTGGCGAATCATCTTTCTGGCACTTCTAGCTTGTATTCTAGGTCTATTGTGGGGAGTTATACGCTCCAAGGATCTGGTACTTCGACCGCTACGGGCCATGCGTATGACGGAACGAACGAGTAGAGAGTTTATTTGGAATGATGTGTTCGCCAATCTTGAGGGCTCGGCACAGGTTGGGCTGAAGGATGGACGTAATCTCGTTGGCTGGATAGGCAGATATTCTGACTCTGGAGGGGAAAGATCACTCTTCCTCGAGAGTGCGAACTGGGTTAATGACGACGGCTCCCTTGTCAAAATCAGTGGCAAGGGGATTTTGCTAACCGATAAAGCAGAGATCGAATACGTCATGTTTTTAGACGATGCCCCTAGCTCCAATGACTTGCCAACCTCGAAATAAGGAATGACAACAATAGATATATGTCGACCGCTACCGCACTAACACCTGAGATTCTTGCCAAGTACCAGCCTGTGATTGGGCTGGAGGTTCATGTCCAGCTTTTGACTGCGTCGAAGGCGTTTTGCGGGTGCGTCAACCAGTATGGTGGCGAGCCGAATACGCATGTTTGCCCGACGTGTCTGGGATTGCCGGGCGCGTTGCCGGTGCTGAATCGGCGGGCGGTGGAGTTTGCGGTGCTGGCGGCGAAGGCGATCAATTGTGAGATTCGGGAGACGAGTGTTTTTTCGCGGAAGAATTATTTTTATCCGGACTCGCCGAAGGGGTACCAGATTTCGCGGTTCGATAAACCGATTGCGGAGAACGGCTGGATCGAGGTGTTGGATGCGGCGGGGATGCCGAAGCGGATTGGGGTCACTCGCCTGCACATGGAAGAGGATGCGGGGAAGAGTATCCATGATGGGTTTGCGGACTCGGTGGCGAAGACGTATATCGACCTGAACCGCTGCGGGACACCGCTGGTGGAGATTGTGAGTGAGCCGGATTTGCGGACAGCGGACGAGGTGTTCGAGTACCTGACGAAGCTGAAGGAGATTCTGCTGTACACGGGCGTGAGCGACTGCAACATGGAAGAAGGCAGTCTGCGGTGCGACGCCAATGTGAGCGTGATGCTGAAGGGCGCGAAGGAGTATGGCACGAAGGCTGAAGTAAAGAATGTGAATAGCTTCCGGTACATTCGCGCGGCGGTGGAGTATGAGATTGAGCGGCAGATTGGTGTGATTGAAGACGGCGGACGGGTGGTGCAGGAGAGCCGTTTGTGGAATAGCGGCGAGGGCCGGACGTACTCGATGCGGAGCAAGGAACAGGCGCATGATTACCGGTATTTCCCAGAGCCGGATCTGCCGCCGCTGGTGGTGGGCGCGGAGTGGCAGGCGGAGATTTTGAAGCAGATGCCGGAGTTGCCGGAGGCTCGGCGGGCGCGGATGATTGCGGAGTATGAGATCAGCGCGCAGGATGCGGCTACGTTTACGGCAGAGCGCGAGTTTGCAGACCGGTTTGAGGCTGCGGCGAAGAAGGCGAAGAGCCCGAAGCGGGTGGCGGCGTTGCTGACCAGCGAGTTGACGATGCGGCTGCGGTTGGCGGGGCTGGAGCCGGCGCAGTCTCCGGTGAGTATGGACGGCGTGGTGATGGCAGCTGACCTGGCGGAGTCGGGTGAGATTTCGAGCAAGATACTGAAGCAACTGCTGGATATCTGCTTTGAGAAGCGCGAGGATTTTGCGGCGGTGTATGAGCGGGAGAAGCCGCAGCAGATCTCGGATACGGGCGCGATCGAGGGGATGATCGACGAGGTGATTGCTGCGAATCCGAAGCAGGTAGAGCAGTACCGCGGCGGCAAGAAGACAGTAGCGGCGTTTTTTGTCGGGCAGGTGATGCGGGTGTCGAAGGGACAGGCGAATCCTGCGGTGCTGAACGAACTGGTGACGAAGAAGCTGGATGCACTGGGGCCGATTTAGGCAGGAGTTTGCAGAAGAGGCTGGTTCTGGTTTGGGTGCTTAGGGTCTAATAGGCGAATGCATCTGCCGAAAGCCTTGCAGCGAAGTCGTGGACGTGGATGGTGGGCGCTGATGGTGTGTGCGCTGGTGGGCTGCAAGAGTGCCGGCGAGCGATACGTGGTGCCGGAAGGGCCGATGCCGGCCAACACGGTGATGCTGGCACAGATGATGCGTGAGCTTTCCGGGCGGCCTGGCTTTACCGAGGCGATGCTGGCGGAGTTGGATAAGGGAGGCAAGGTGGGTGCGGCGTTTTTGACGCCGACGCTGGTGGACCGCCTGCGCGAGCTGATTGTGGGTAAAGACTGGCAGGGTCTGGATCGCTTTCCGGGGTGGACGATGCGTGCGATCAACCCCACGGTTAAAGCAATAGGGCAGGTGGTTGGCAAGGGGGAGCAAGCAGGGGGAGCGCTGCTGGATATGGGGCCGTACGAGTTGACGAAGGCTGAGGTTGTGAGCCTGGACGGGCCGTCGGAGCTGCCGGGATTTACGACGGAAGGAATCGTGAGCGAACTGGGTGCGGGAGTTACGCGGGGGGATGGGGCAAATGCAGCGTTGGCCGGGCATCATGCGGAGCGCCAGCGGCTGGCAGATGTGCTGAATCGGCTGAGTATGAATGGGGTGGATGGAAATGCTCCTGTTTCGGTTACGATCTCGGGACGGGTGGTGACTACTCCGCAGGGGTTGGTGGAGGCGCTGGTGGCAACGGGGCATTCGGTGGAGGTGGCGGATGCGCGCTACTTCGCGAACTTCGGGCATTTTCACTATCTGGGGCAGGATGTGATGATGCCGTTCTTTGTGAATACGCTGATGGAAGTTCCGGGTGAAGGAAGGCCATTGCTGGTGCCGGTGAGCCATGCGGAGTATGAGTGGCGGGTGCGGGGACCGAAGATTGATGCAGATGTGAGCTGGTACTTTGGGATTGATGGCAAGGCGGAGTTTCGGACGATGGATACGCTCGACCAGACGTGGGTGATGGGGCGTCGCGCGCATGTGTATGGCGGGACGGATGCGGTGGAGGTGACACGGCTGGCAGGCCGGATGGTGGTGGCGTATGTGCATCAGCATATGGCGCGGCCGGGTCTTCCGTTTGGTGGGTACTATGCGCTGGGGGTTTGCCAGGACAGCATCGCCGCCATTGAAAAGAAGATGACGGGTACGGCGACATTGTTTCCGAATACGGCGGATGTGGCGCTGTTCGACGATGCGCGGGATGCGGAGGTCAATGCGCTGATTGCGGCGATTCCCAAGGACCGGAATGGACGCGCCCCAGAGCCGGAGCGGGTGTTTGGATCACTGCCGGTGGCGGAGGACGAACTGGCGACGATTACGATTCCGGGGCTGGGTAGCGACCTGGAGAAGGTGCGGGGAGCATGGAAGCAGGGCAGGTTGCGCAGGGCATACGGGATGCATCATCGGACCGTGTTGTGGCTGGAGGCGCTGGGCGTGGGACTGGCGGGGTTGGTGGTATGGATGCTGGGGCGTACGCGGCGATCACGGTAGTTGGTGCGGCTCGGTGCTAGTAGTTGAGGATGATTATCGTAAGGACAGAGGAGTGATTGTG
>DAICZO010000215.1 GCA_027311125.1 Acidobacteriaceae bacterium | reverse complement strand
GCTACGGATGGATGAGTTGACGCTGGAGATTGGTTTTCAACTGATACCGCTGGTGGATGAGAAACAGGGCGGACAGATGCTGAACCGAGTGCGTGCGCTGCGGCGGCATATGGCTACGGAGTTGGGATTCATTGTGCCAGCAGTGCACATTACGGACAATCTGCGATTGAAGCCGCGGGAGTATGTGGTGAGTCTGCGGGGGGTGGAGATTGCCCGGTGGCAGACGGAACAGAACTGCCTGCTGGCGGTGAGTGCCGACCCGAAGGCACGGGCACTACCGGGCGTGGAGACGAAGGAACCTGCGTTTGGGGTGATGGCGCGGTGGATTCAACCGGGGCTGGAGGAGTCGGCGCTGGCTGCGGGCTACTCCGTGGTCGATCAGACGACGGTGATTGGGACGCATCTGGGCGAGTTGATCCGGCGGCATGCGCATGAGTTGCTGGGGCGGCAGGAGGTGAAGCGACTGCTGGACAGCATGAACGAGAGCTATCCGAAGCTGGTGGAGGAGCTGATACCAAAGCTGATGACGCTTGGCGAAGTACAGCGGGTATTGCAGCAGTTATTGCGGGAGCAGGTGTCGATCCGCGATCTGGGCGCGATTCTGGAGGTGTTGGTGGAGGCGGCGCAGCAGTCGAAGAACATTGTTCACCTGGTAGAGAGCGTGCGCCAGTCGCTGGGCCGCGTCCTCATTCATCCGCTGCTGGATGGGGATGGTGGGTTACGAGTGCTGTTGCTGGAGGAGATCTTACAGAGTGAGCTGGTGGGCACGTTCGATCCGCAGAGTGCAGGGCTGCTGCTGGGCGATGGATCGAGACCGGTGGGGAGGCCTGCGGAGTATTTGAAACGGCTGGTGGAGTCTGTGAAACGACTAACCGCTGGGGGGTCTACTTCGGCACTGCCCGTGCTGTTATGTCCAAGTCCAGCCCGCTATCACTTGCGGCGATGGCTGGAGCCGTTTCTGCCGAAGGTGACAGTGCTGGCCCCGGGAGAGATCCCCGCCGAGATCCGCATACGCAGCGTGGGGACGGTGGGGTAAAGCAGACGGCGGGCACGAACAGGTAAAAGCAAGGCGCAGCACAACGAGAGAGAGGGACGAATGGGCACAGGAGATGCGATGAAGGCCGCAGGATTGGCAGGGATGATAGATCGCTTTGGCTTGCTGGGGAAACAGAGTGCGATCTCCGGACAGCCGCTGGGGACGGAGGCTATCGGCGGTGCGTTGCCCGTGTTTACGCCGTTTACCGGTGCGGATGACGGCATAGGCGATGCGCTGGAGAGCAGTGTGGCTTCGGACCGCGACCGACTGTTGATGGAGCATCTGCCGACGGTGCGGTATATCGCGCGGCGGATCCATGAGCGGTTGCCGCAGCATGTGGAGCTGGACGATCTGATCTCGGCTGGGATCGTTGGGCTAATGGATGCGTTTGCGAAGTTCGACCATGGCAAGAAGGTGCAGTTCAAGAGCTATGCGCAGTTCCGTATACGGGGCGCGATCCTGGACTCGCTGCGTACGCTGGATTGGAGTCCGCGTGAGCTGCGACGCAAGGGTCGTGCTGTGGAAGAGGCGATCCGCTCGGTGACGCAGCGACTCGGTCGTGCTCCGATGGAGCAGGAGATTGCGGAGGAGATGAAGCTGGGGCTGGAGGAGTATCAGCACCTGTTGGGCGAGTTGAAGGGTTTAGAGATAGGCAGTCTGCACATGGAGCGGTCGGAGGATTCGGGCGATGATGAGCTGGCGTACATTCCGGGGTCGCCGGAGGAGGATCCGCTGTTTCGCTGCCTGCAGGGTGAGATGAAGCAGCGCTTGATCGATGCGATTGACGAACTGCCAGAGAAAGAGCGGCTGGTGCTTACGTTGTACTACTACGAAGAGCTGACGATGAAAGAGATTGGGTTGACGCTGGGGGTGGTGGAGTCGCGGGTGTCGCAGATTCACTCGTCGGCGGTGCTGCGGCTGCGGGTGGCCTTGAGTGTGATGCGTGCCGGCAGTGTGAGTGCAGGTGCGAAGTCTCAAACCCGCTGAGCTGGTGTACCAGTCGCGCGAACTCGCAGGAAGGAAGGTAGTCGGCTCCATGGAAAAGCAACTGGGACAATCAGGGATTGACGCGCTCTTTAGCGCTGCGATGGCGCAGGACGAGAGCGCATTGCGTGAGTTGGATGCACCAGAGCTGTATAACTTCAAACGCGCTGGGCAGATCAGCAGTGAACAGTTGAAGGCGATCAGCACCCTGAACGATCAGTTTGCCCGGAACCTGATGCATACGTTGGGCGGATGGCTGCGGATGCACTTCGATGTGAAGCTGGTGGCGGGCGAACAGTTGACGTACGGCGAGTTTGTGAGCCGGCTGGGTAAGCCGACGTATATGTGCTCGATTCGGGTTGAGCCGTTCGATGCATTGGGCTTGATGGAGATTGAAGTGTCGCTAGCGCTGCCAGTGGTGGATGTGCTGCTGGGAGGGATTGGCCAGGCGGCAGAGGTTCGACAGTTGACGGACATTGAAGAAGAGGTTTTCTGGTCGGTGGTGCAGATGATCGTGCAGGAGTTGAACGTTGCCTGGCAGCAAGTGGGGCTGGAGCTGCTGTTTGAGAAGCGGGAGATGGAAGATAAGGTGCTTCGGATCATGACGCCGGGCGAAAAGACCTTGTGCATGAGCTTTGAGGTGCGTATGCCGGAGGCGCAGGGTGTGGTCAATCTGTGTTTGCCGGCATCGATTGTGAATGCGATTTTGCGACGGATGGTGGCCGAGGGTGATCGTCCGCGGAGGCGGTCGAAGGAGGCCCGGCGACGGATGCGGGAGCTGGTCAGCGAGGTGGCGGTGGGCGGGACCTTGCAGTTTCCTCCGCTACGGCTTCGGGCGCGGGAGTTGGCTACGCTGGAGCCTGGAACCCTGCTGCGGCTTCCGTTGGCAGCGCATTGCGATGCGGAGTTACGGGTGGGTGGGTTGATGTTCAGTCGCGCCCATATTGTCAGCAGCGGTGAGCATAAGGGCGGACAACTGATTGGCGATGCCAGCTCGCTTGCGGTCTCAACCAGCATGAGCCATGCGAACTAGAGAAGGGGCAAGCAATGGAGAAGGGAACGGTGGCGGTGGACGACGTAGTTGGTAACGAGACGACGCTGGGATTGCTGTACGACATTGAGCTGGATGCGACGCTGCAGTTTGGTTCGCGTCAGATGGCGTTGCGCGAGGTGTTGGAGCTGGGCCCGGGGGATGTCGTGGAGTTGGAGCGGCATGTATCGGACCCAGTGGATCTGGTGGTGGGTGACAGGATTGTCGCGCGGGGCGAGGTTGTCGTGGTGAGCGGCAACTTCGCCTTGCGCATAACCGAGGTAGCAACGCCGCAGATGCGGTTGGAGAGCATACGATGTCTTTTCTAAGCAGAGGGAACAACAGGGGCGATGCGATGCAGGAGTCGGGACGGAGTTCCTTGTTGGGGCTGGACCGGTACACCCCGATGAGTCCGGTTGAAGGTGTGGCGCAGGGTCTGGATAGCGAGGTTCGGCTGGATCATCCGTGGGTGACGAACGAGAATGCCCGTGGCACTTGTGGCAATGCAGAGTGCGTGAGTTCGTGGACGATGCCGTGGCGCAATCGGCGACGACCGCTGTTTGAAGGGGAGTGGGGGTGTAGTGGCCGGTGTTTACTGGCCATGGTGCGGGCTGCGATTCGCCGGGAGCGCGGGGAGCGGAGCATGTCTCCGGTAAACACCGTGCATCGTCACCGGGTGCCGCTGGGCCTGGTGATGCTGGCTCAGGGATGGATTACGCATCCACAACTGCAGATGGCGCTGGAGGCGCAGAGAAGTAGCGGCAGCGGACGGATTGGTGACTGGCTGGTGAGCGAGTGTGGACTGGAGTCGGAACAGGTGACGCGCGGGCTGAGTGTGCAGTGGAGCTGTCCGGTGCTGAGCCTGGATGGATTTACTCCGGAACGGATGGCCTTGGTGGCACCGCGGTTGTTTCTGGATGAGTTTGGGATGGTGCCGCTGCGGATCGCGGGATCTCGGCTGATCTATATGGCGTTTGAGGCGCGGCTGGATGCATCGGCTGCGTTGGCAGTGGAACAGATGTCGGGACTGAAGGTGCAGAGCGGTTTGCTGGAGGATAGCCAGTTGCAGATTGCCCGAGCGCGTCTGCTGGAGTGCGAAGCGGTGCCGGCCAAACTGGAGCAGGCGGGCGATGAAGACAGTCTGGCGGCAAGGATCACGGCGGTGTTGGAACAGAAGCAGCCGATTGGATCGCGGCTGGTACGGTTGCATGGCTATTACTGGCTACGAATCTGGCTGGAGTCCGGGACCAAAGGGGTGGCGGGGATGATGCCGCGGAGTGCAGAGGATATGGAAGATTATCTGTATCCGATACAGGGTCGTGCCTGAGAGCGCTGGTGAGTAGGCGGAGACGTTGGAACGTAAAAAGGAGAGCCGCTGGGCTCTCCTTTTGCTGGTGGAAATAATGTCTGTTAGAAGGCTGAGGCTGTCTCGGAGTTGCCGCCATCCGTCGTCTCAGCGGTCGAATGGTTGGGACCGAGACCGAGCTTGATGATGGCGCGGGAGTCCGGGATCAACTTGGTCTGCCATCCGTTGTCTGCTTGCAGCTTCTGCATGGCTGCCTGAGTCTGCGCGTCCCACTGGCCGGAGGGTTCACCGGAGAGATAGCCCGATTTGATGAGTGCGGACTGAATTTCGGTGGCGCGAGCACTATCGATGGCGCGCTGACCACTGGGTTTTGAGCTGGCTTTGGTATGTTTCTGGACCCTGGGAGAGGTGGGACCACGACGGGTGTGGATGAGAGCAACGCCCGGGGCTGCGATTGCCAGAACGAGCGTCGAAGTGAAGATCAGTCGACCGAACCGCATCATGTAGCAGGACCTCGTTGAGAAGTGAATATAGGCGTCCGTAACGGACACAACACGCTGTTGATAGATTACTGCTTCGTTACCGATGGGGCAATCGAAAACGGCTTGAGTGCCGTATCGAATGGGGGATCAACGGTGCAAGTAAAGCTGATTCAGAGAGTTAGTGCAAAAACAAAAGCCGAAGCTACAGGGCGAATTTTCTGCCTGTAACTTCGGCTCGATGGGTGGTTCGGGTTATGGCAAGGTGCCGCCAACGTAGGAGTTGCCCGTGGTTCGCGTGTCGCGGACGACGAAGACTACATCGTCCTTGGACTTGAGCGAGCTGACGATGGCCCGGTAGCTGGCTTCGTCGGTAACAGGCTTCTTGTTGATTTCGACGATGACCGCTCCCTTGCCGAGGTTGATGTCGTCGGCGAAGGAACCGGGCTTGACGCTGGAGACGATGACGCCGCCGGGGATGTTGAGCTTTTTGAGCAGGGCTGGCGGAACCGGCGAGACGGTGATGCCGAGGGTGTTCTGTCCCGGATCGGGTGTCTGCTGCGGGCTGTTGTCATCCTGTTCGCCAGCGATGTCGGCGTAGGTCTTGGCGCGGTCACCGATGCTGACGTTGGCGGTGTTCTGCTTGCCGTTGCGCAGGTAGCCGAGCTTGACGACGGAACCGACCTTGCGGGCGGAGATGTCGTTGACCAGGTCGTCGCCATCCTTGATATTGCGTCCGTCGATGGAGACGATGACGTCACCTGGCTGGATGCCGGCCTTGGCTGCGCCGCCACTGGGGGTGACTGTGCTGACCATCACACCGTTGGAGAAGCCGTACATACGGCCAACCGCCGAGTTGAGCGCAGGCTGGAAGCTGATGCCGATGGAGCCACGGGTGACCTTGTGATCCGGTCCGATGAGCATGTTGTAGACGCTGGCGATGGTGTTGGACGGCATCGCAAAGCCTACGCCCTGAGACCCCATGGACTGGGTGTAGATGGCGGGGTTCATGCCGACGACCTGGCCTGCCATGTCAACGAGTGGACCACCAGAGTTGCCGGGATTGATGGCTGCGTCCGTCTGGATGAAGCGCTGGAACTGCGACTGCGAGACGCCGTTGGGGCTGGGCTCGTCGATGGAGCGGTTCTTGGCGGAGACGATACCAGCGGAGACGGTCTGGGAGAGGCCAAAGGGACTGCCAATGGCGAGGACCCAGTCGCCGACCTGTGCGCCGTCGGAGTTGCCCAGTTTGACGAAGGGCAGTGGCTTGTCGGTGTCGATCTTGATGACGGCGATGTCGGTGTCTTTGTCGACGCCGATGACACGGGCGGGACGGCCCTCTTCGCCGGCTCCGCCATCGGGATCGGTGGAGAGCTTGACGAAGATCTTGTCGGCTTTATCGACGACGTGATTGTTGGTGATGATGTAGCCGCGCGTGTCGACGATGAAGCCGGAGCCGAGAGCGCGATGTTCGCCGCCCATCATGCCATCTTCGTCGCCGCCGTCACCCTGGCCGCCTTGGCCACCGAAGAAGCGGTTGAAGAAGTCCTGCATATCGCCGGGAGCCTGCTGGTCGTCACCACCCTGACCGTGGCCGGGGATGGAGCGACGGTGAGGATTCCTGGCAGTGGATTCCTTGGGGAGGGACTCGGTGTTGATGTTGACTACGGCAGGGCCGACCTGTTTGACGATCTGCGAAAAGCCGTTGGAGAGAACCGTGGGAGAGGGAATCACGATCGGGCGAGCGTCGGAGGAGTCGGTGGACTGCTCCTTGCCGCTGACGTTCCGGGTAAGCACAGAGCCTGCAAGTATGCCTGCGGAGAGTGTCGCCAAAAGAACAAAGGTAGAAGTGAAACGACGGCTGCGGATAAAGTCCATCAGGGTCGAATTCGTACGATTCGGTGTGTCCATGTGGTAAGTCTTACCTCGTTTCGTGCAGTTCGATGCTTCGAGCCCAAAAAGCGGCTACGCGAAGGTGAGTATAGCTGTTTCCCGCGCGCTTCTCTGTGTATAGAGTCACGCTTGGGCATAACGGTTGTTTAGACGTGACGAGATGTCAAAAGTGTTCGTGAGGTGGAAGCGCGCTTGTTTCCAGAGCGGTTATCAGGAGGGATGGACTGGTACCGGCGCTGCGGCGGTCAAGAGTTCGGTGATGGCGATTCCGGCCAGAATGAGTGCTGCTCCGGTGAGGGAGCGGCGGCCCAGGCGCTCGTGAAAGAAGAGCAGCGAGGTAAGAAAGGCAAAGACCGGCTCCAGCGTGAGCAGTACGGCGGTGTGGGTGGGAGGAAGATGCTGCTGGGCCCAGCTTTGGATGGTGAAGGCGGCTGCCGTTGCGAACAAGCTGGTGATGGCGAGCGCTGTGATCAAGCGGACGGACAGGATGAGGTGGGGGTGTCCACCAAGAGGCAGGGTGATGGCCATAATTAAGGCTGCAAAGCCGATCTGTAGGGTGGCGAGTTGGGCTGCAGGTATGCCGCGGGAGGTGTGTGCGATCGCCAGCAGGTGGGCAGCAAAGGCCAGAGCACAGGCCAGCGTGAGCAGGTCGCCGGTGCCGATGCTGCTGAAGACATCCTGAAGATGGGTTCCGGCGGGGGTGGTGAGCAGCAGCAGACCACTGAAAGCCAGCAGCGCGCCAAGTGCGGCATTCCAGCGGGGAGCATGGGTTCCGGCAGGGCTAAGCGCAGGAATGACGGTCAGCAGGGGAACGAAGACCACCACCAGGCCGGTGATGAAGGCGGATTTGGCAGGGGTGGTGCGGGCGAGACCCGCAGTCTGGAACTGGTAGCCAGCGGCGAGAAAGACGCCGACGACCACTCCGGAGAGGAGCGTGCGGCGACTGAGATTGCGCAGTTGCCGGTGGTTGATGGCGACCAGCGCGAGGAAGGCCAGGGACATCCGGAGCAGGTTAAAGAGCAGCGGCGAGGCATCCTGCAGGGCGTCTTTCACGACGACAAAGGTGGCTCCCCAGATGGCGACGACAGTAAGGAGCAGGATATGGGCGAGCGTGGAAGGACGGATAGAGGCGAGGAGCGATGGACGAGTCAACGTAGGTGAGTCCTTAGATTTCCGGGGGCGTTGCGAATTGCTTTTTGGCAGCTATTTCGAGGTGTTGGCAGCGTGGGTGGCCAGTTTCTGGCTGATAAAGACGACGTCGCCATTGACGATGGTCTGGAGTATCTGAGTGTGGAGTAGTTGCTGGGGTGAGACGGCGGTGATGTCGTGATCGAGGACAATGAAGTCGGCGAGATACCCGGGTTCCAGACGGCCTTTCTGGTGCTCGCGAAACTCGGCAAAGGCGGAGGCCTGGGTGTAGGCGTAGATGGCCTGATTGAGGGTGAGTTTCTCCTGCGGCTGGTAGGTCATGGTCCCGGCCTCGTTCTGGCGGGTGATGGCGGAGTAGAGTCCTCGGAAGGGATTGATGGATTCGACCGGGTAGTCGGTACCGAAGGCGAGGGTAACGTTATGGTTCAAGAAAGTCTTCCAAGCATATGAATATTTGGCTCTTTCTGGCCCCAGACGCGCTTCGGCCCAGTTCATATCGGTGAGCAGGTGGCTGGGCTGCATGGAGGCGATGATGCCTTCGTGGGCGTAGCGGTCGAAGTCTGCCGGGAGCAAAACCTGGGCATGTTCGATCCGGTAACGAAGGCTGGCCGGGGTGGGGACGGCGGTGGAGTCAGGTTGGTTGACGGAGGTTGCTACCTGCTCGGCGGAAGATAAGGCATTGAGCGCATAGGAGTTAGCGCGGTCGCCGATGGCGTGAAAGCCGAGTTGGAAGCCAGCGGCGGCGCGTTCGCTGGCCATCTGGTTGAGATCCTGCTGGCGGTAACGGGGGATGCCGGAGTTGCTGGGGTCGGCGGTATAGGGCTGGGCCATGGCAGCGGGGCGGGAGCCGAGCGAGCCGTCCATAAAACCTTTCAACATGGCGAGGTGGAGCAGCGGGTCGTCGGCGGGGTGGCTGGCGCGGCGTTCTTTCAGAATGGCGAGCGGAGTATCGAAGGCCAACCACTCGGAGACGCGGAGGTGGAGTTTGCCGGTGTGCTCGAGTTCTTCGAGGGCGAGAAAGTCTTCCCAGTCAGAGTTGTCCTGGACGGAGGTGACACCGTGGCTGAGAGCGTCGGCAATGGCGAGATTGAGCGCCTGACGGCGGGTCGTAAGGTCAGGCGGGGGGATGTGGGCCTCGATGAGCTTGATGGCAGGGGTTTCCCGGATGATTCCGGTGAGGACGCCGTTGGCATCGTGGTCGATCTTGCCGCCTGCCGGATCGGGGGTGGTGTTGCTGATGCCCGCGGCGACGAGCGCGGCGGAGTTGGCTACGACGATGTGGCCGTCGACGCGGTAGAAGACGGCAGGATGCCCGGCGGTGACGGCATCAATATCGGCGCGGGTGGGAAGCAGCCGGGTGGGCCAGAGGGTGTGGTCCCAGCCGCCGCCCTGGAGCCAGGAGCCGGGAGTGGCGGCGCTGGGTGCGGTGGCGACGAAGGTGCGGATGCGTTGCAGCATGTCCGCCAGCGAGGTGGTGCCATCGAGATCGACGGCGAGTTTTTGCTGGCCAGCACTGGCGATGTGGGTGTGAGCATCGTTGAAGCCGGGCATGACGAAAGCGCCATGGAGGTCGACGATGCGGGTTTGAGGGGCTTTATGGCGCAGGATGGCTGCATCTGTGCCGACGGCGACGATGTGGCCGTGGGAGATTGCGAGTGCGGCGACCCGAGCGGGGGTGGCCGAGGTGTCGTCCGGACGCAGGTGGGCTCCGGTGAGGATATTGCCGTGGAGATAGATGGTGTCTGGAGGAGACACAGGGGTCTGGGTGTTGAGGCTCTGGGCGGCCAGGGCGGCGGCGGTGAGCAGCAGGAGCGTCGGCAGAAGAAATTTAGGCTGGAGGGGGTTCACGCACGCAGTTTATCAGTGTTTTTAGGGGCTTGCGTGGTTATACGGATGGGGCGAGGAGTTGGACGGTATCGAGCAGGGTGAGGAGGATGCGACGGAGGGCGGTTTCGCGGCCGGTGGGGTCGTACCACTCCTGCAGGGTGTGGATGCCGCCGCCGGTGCCGCCACAGCCGATGGCAATGGCTGGAATACCCAGTGATAAGGGGATATTGGCGTCGGTGGAGCCGATGCGGGGCTCGGTGCGCAGGGTGAGGTGGCGGTCTGCGGCGCGCAGGGTGCGGAGGAGTGGAGCGTCGTCGGGCAGGGCGGCGGCGGGGCGGTCGCCGATGCGTTCGATGTGTAGCGTGGGTGGTGCAAAGGTGGTGTTTTGTCTGGCAAAGGTGGCTACGGTACGGTGCAGCAGATCGAGCAGGTCGGATTCGGTGACGAGGAGTTGGTGGGGGTCGGTGGAGCGGAGGTCGAGCAGGGCGGTGGCGGACTCCGGGATGGAGTTGATGGAGGTGCCGCCGGAGATCTGTCCGATGTTGAGAGTGGTGCTGGGAGAGTCGGGCAGGGGGAGTTGACCGAGGGCGACGAGGGCGTGGCTGAGCAGGAGGATGGGGTTGGGGGTTCCGGCATCGCTCCAGGAGTGACCGCCGGGGCCAGTGATGGTTACGCGGAAGCGTCGGCTGCCAAGCGCGCGGGTGACGACGGGGCCGGTTCCGCTGCCCTCGAGGACGATGGCGGTGGCGATGCGGCCCTGATAGCTGCCCTGGGAGAAGAGGTGGCGCATGCCGTTGAGATCGCCGAGGCCTTCTTCGCCCACGTTGGCGGCGAAGAGGATCGGTATGGGTGGGAC
>DAICZO010000211.1 GCA_027311125.1 Acidobacteriaceae bacterium | reverse complement strand
GAGAAGATGTGACGAATGGTACCGTCTTTGCCGGCGGTGTCCATGCCTTCGAGGACGATGAGGAGGGCCTTTTTACTGCTGGCGTAGAAGACTTCCTGGAGGCGGGCGAGATCGGCGCGGTGCTTAACGAGGGCGGCGTTGGCGGATGGCTCGGACTGGTAGGGTCCGGTGTCCGCGGTGGGCAGGGTGTGGAGCCGAATGTGGGTGTGGGGCTTGACGAGGTAGGGGGATTTCAGCTTCATGCGGATACTCCGATGTCGCTGCGGTACGACGCTGAGCCGAATGAGCCGGGAGACGATCCTGAGGAGGAGGTCCTAACGGGGATGCCAGGCAGGAAGGACTGGCTGGACGGCTCAGCGTGGTGCCATGCAGGCGCGAGGCCTACTACTTGACTGATTCTTCCGGCTTGGGGGTGACTGCATGCGAGGCATCGGAGGGTTTGTTGACCTCATCGGTGACGCCCTTCATGCCTTCTTTGAAGCCACGGAGGCCTTCGCCGAGACCTTTGCCTAGTTCGGGCAGCTTTTTACCGCCGAAGAAGACGATGACGATGACTGCGAGTAGTACCAGATGCCACGGTTGAAATAGATCGCCCATAAAAATTCTCCCTGCAGCCGGGTGCGTAAGGGCACCTGACGGCTGCAATTATTGTCGCACAAACGATGACTTGGAATAGATACGCAGGAAAGCAGGGGGCAGATGTGGGCTGAACGTTATATCTTGGATAGAGCGAATAAAAAGTTGCTTGGACGAGCGAAGCACACAAAGCCGAAGATGCAGGGAAAGAAGACCTAAAGCATGATGTTGCGATGGAAGAAAGCAGTAGCAGGCAGGAGCAAGGCCGAGGCCGTAGCGCTGATGTTGATGGCGGGTGTACTGGGCGTGGGTACGATGACGGCCGGAGCGCAGGTGAGCACCAGTTCGCAGGGCAACGGGACACAGAGCACTGGAACCCTGAGCAGTGCGACAACGATCAGCAAGATCGGACCGCAAGCCCCGGTGACGTATGCGAACCGCTATGAAGTGTATGGCGGCGTGAACTTCATGAACTTTATGGCTGGGCAGAACCTGCCGAAGCGCATGAACATGGTCGGCGGCGAGGCCCTGGGGACGTTCTGGGTGACGAAGCGGATCGGCGTGGCGGGCGAGTTTCGCGGGGAGTACGGCACGACGCCGGTGCTGGCGAATCCGTACACGACGCGGCCGGAGGTTTCGTTGCTGATGGGCCTGGGCGGCGTGCAGGTGCGCGGACCGAAGAACCAGCATGCGGCGTTGGACTTGCACGCGTTTTTTGGCGCGGCGCATGGGACGTTCAACAGCGATACGAAGACGATTCCGGCACAGTTTCAGAATGTCGGGATGTACTCGAACCATACGGCGCCGATTGCGGCTCTGGGCGGAAGCATCGACTTCAACCGGACAAAGAATCTGGCGGTGCGGTTGTCTCCGGATCTGATTCTGGAGCGGTTTGGGACGGGGACGCGGGAGTTTTTTGCGATCTCAGGCGGACTGGTTTACCGGTTCGGCAAGAAGTAACGATTTGAGAAGCATAGAAGAGAATGGGCGCCGAGATGATCTCGGCGCCCATTGTTTTGCGTAGGTGGTGGGTTGGTGGCGGCTACCAGGTGTTGCCGTTCTGGAGGAACTCCGGTGAGACGGGGTTCTCGTAGACGGAGTAGTCGCGGGTGACGACGGTGAGGCCGCTGGGGGAGACGAAGTAGTTTTTCTTGTCTTCCACGGGGTCGTAACCGATGACGGTGCCGTCGGGGATGTGGACGTCGCGGTCGATGATGGCGTGGCGGATGCTGCAGTGCCGGCCGATATTGACGTGGGAGAAGATGATGCTGGAGTCGACGTCGGCGTAGGAGTTGACGCGGACGTCGTGGGAGACGACGGAGTTACGGACGACGGCGCCGGAGACGATGGTTCCTGAGGCGAGGATGGAGTTGATGGCCATGCCGGTACGACCGGGCTCGCCGAAGACGAACTTGGCGGGCGGGTACTGGTA
>DAICZO010000207.1 GCA_027311125.1 Acidobacteriaceae bacterium | reverse complement strand
GGACGCGACGGACGGGGCCGAGGGTGACGGTGTGGACCTTGGGCGTGGCGGCGCTGAGCTGGTGGGGGGTGAGGATGGCGCTGCAGGTGAGCACCAGGACGCAGGAGTACAGCAGCAGGAGCACAGGAGCGGAGCGGAGGGTCTGCATGGGGAGAGAGTACGGGGTGGGCGGCCCGATTTCAAGCACGGTTTGCAGGGATGGAGTGGGGGAGTGGGTAAAAAAGGGAGGGTGGTGCGAAGAATTGTCACAGCATGGGTGCGAAGTTCCAGAGGCTGTGAATAACGGGCAAGAAAGAGCTCGATATTGTTGTGCAAACCCGCTCCGAATGGGCTTGCGAAGTAGTATTGTGGGATGAGAGCGCGCTGTTGTTGCGCAGGCGTATTGGCGGCCCGCAACGACCAACATTCAGGCAGTGACGAAAGGAATACATCAGATTATGTGGAAACCAAATCAGCCCGGCAACACCCCTTCGGCTCCCGAGCCAGTTCGTCCCAGCGTACCGACCGGAACGACGTTTGAGGCGACTCCGGCGCGTCCCAGCGTTGGCTCTGCGACGGCGTCTTCGGCTGTGCCTACGGGCGAGCAGGCAACGATCGGCAAGTCGCTGATCGTGAAGGGTGAACTGTCCGGTTCGGAGTCTCTGTACATCGATGGCAAGGTAGAGGGTGCGATCAACCTGCCCGGCAATCGTGTGACCGTGGGCCGCAATGGCCAGGTGGCAGCAAACATCGTGGCGCGTGAAGTGGTGGTGCTGGGTAAGGTTCGCGGCAACTGCCAGGCGAGCGACCGCGTGGACATCCGCAGCGAAGGCTCGCTGACGGGTGATGTGATTGCAGCACGTATCTCGATCGAAGATGGCGCATTCTTCAAGGGCGGCATCGACATCCGCAAGCCGGGCAATGATGCCAAGGCTGCTCCTGCACCGGAGGCGGTCAAGGTCGAAGCATAGAAGCAGGTTGGACAGCATGCAACAGCACGGCCCCGGTGATTGCCGGGGCCTTGCTGCGTTTGGAGGGTACGCTGCGTGTGGAGGTTACAGATTGCGGCCGAGGGTAAAGACCGCCGTGATCACGAGCAGAGCGTAGAGCGCCGGGGTGGGTAGTTGCGGCCAGCGCATCGGGTGGCCAGCACTGGCGCGCAGTGAGCGGTAGTAGACCAGTGCACCATAGACCAGAGCGAAGGGCAGCAGCAGGGTGGTGAGTGCATTCTGCTGTAGCGCCTGGTGCAGATGGCCTTGCAGCAGTGCGGCGAGGGCTCGCGTGGTGCCGCAGCCGGGGCATTGCAGGTGGAGATAGGTGAAGACCGGGCAGCGGGGATAGAAGTGGTAGTGGTCGGGCGGGAATCTGTGCAGCAAGGCGATGGCTGCGCCGACAAGGGCTAACGGCCCAGCCGCAGTTGCGATGAGGCCGACACGGCTGCGCGTGGGTGCGATCACACTGCGGTACCCCGATAACGCAGGGCCAGCTTGATCTGGTTGATGCGGTTGAAGTGGTATTGGAAGTAGTAGACGCTGAAGAAGAAGGTCATGAGGAAGCCGAGGCGCAGGCCGACGGGCTCCGGACCGTTGTAGTGCTGCTCCAATTCGGAGCGGAAGGTGAAGCGGGCGAGCAGGCTGACGACCCAGGTGGCGAGGCCGATGAAGTTGCCGACGAAGTTGTGGCTGGGGGCGGTGTGGTGGAAGCTCATGTTGAAGACCAGGGCCGTCTGGCCGAGGTTGGTGATGCCGAGGACGCCAGCGATGATGTAGAACGTGAGCACCTTGCTGGTGGGCCGGATCTTCTGGAACCAGGCGGCCTGCACGAGCGACCAGACCAGTCCGAAGACGCCGCAGGTGAGGATGTCGAAGAGCAGGACGAGGCCCCAGCTGAGGTCTGGCGGGTCGGGGTAGGCGAGGCCGGACGCAGCGGCGTAGGGCTGGGCTGTGGGTTCGGCGGGTGGCTGGGGGATCTGCGTACCGATAATCTGGGCCACGGGCAGCCAGTCGGCCATGCCTTCGCTTTTGGCGAGATCGGTGAGCAGTACATTACCGGAGGCGACGTAACGCTGGAGGTCTTCCAGGGTATAGGGACCGTACATCTGTCCATTGCGTGAGACCTGATAGTGCATGTTGGCTCCTGCAGCCGTGCGGGGCGGAATAGTGGTGGAACGATGAAAACACGAGGCGCGCCGGAGTACAAATGATTTTGCAGGGGGGCGGCGGGGCGGAGATGATTCCCAATAAGAAATTATTTCCAAACGTATGGTGTGGCCTGTATAAAGCTCAGGTGGCCCTGGGGCAGGTTTTCGTGCTGCGGTGGTTGCCGCTGCGGGCGATGAGAGAGGTGGATCGATGAAGAAGATTGTGACTGTATTGGTTGCTTGTATGGCGATGCGCAGCGAGGCGCAGCAGCCCTGGCAGAGGCTGCAGGTGCCGACGGCTGCCGCGGTGCAGCGTGCGTGGACAGCACCGCCGGCGGAGTATGGGCCGGAGCCGTACTACGGGTTGAATGGCGCGGTGGATGCGACGGTCGTCCGGCGGGATCTGGATACTATGAAGTCGCTGGGGTACACGGCGGTGACGGTGCAGTATGGATATGGGGCGTCGTTTGGGTATCTCTCGCCGGAGTACTTCGACTTTTTTCGCATGTTTGTGCAGGAAGCGAAGCAGCGCGATATGCGGGTGTGGATTGTGGACGATGCGGGGTATCCGAGCGGGTTTGCGGGGGGCAGGTTTTCGGCGTTGAAGCCGGAGATGCGGATGCAGGCGCTGCTGGTGACGGAGCGGATTCCGGCGGTGGGGGGCGAGGTGGTACAGCGAACGCTGAAGCCAGAGACGGTGGCGGTAACGGCGTGGAACGAAGAAGCTGGCACACGTGTATCTATTCCGGTTACAGATGGAGCGATTGCCTGGACAGCACCGGCGGGCAAGTGGGTGGTGATGGTGGTGGAGCATGGTTTCAGCACCTCGCCGACGCGGAGCGATACGAATCCGAAGCGTGTGAAGGATGGCTCGCAGTCGCTGGAGGATTATCTTGATCCGGCGGCGACGCGGCAGTTTCTGGAGTTTACCCATGAGCAGTACCGGAAGGCGGTGGGGGATGAGTTTGGCAAGACGATTCTGGGATTTCGCGGGGACGAGCCGGACTATTCCATACGCGGTGTGCCCTGGACGCCGAAGCTGTTGGATGAGTTTCAGCGGGTGAAGGGGTACGATGTGCGGCCCTATCTCGCGGGATTTTTTGCGGCCAGGCCGACGGAGATGACTGCGACGGAGCGGCGTGCAAAGGCGGATTACTATGACGTGTTTGCGCAGATGTTTCGGGATGGGTTCTTCAAGGTGCAGGGGGAGTGGTGCGCGGCGAATCACCTGGAGTACCAGGTGCATTTGAACCATGAAGAGATGGAGATGCAGTTGGTGAAGAGCGAGGGGGAGTTCTTCCGCGATATGAAGTATGTGCAGGTGCCGGGGATCGACTCGATCTGGCACCAGATATGGACGGATACGGTCTCGGATTTTCCGCGGCTGGCGAGTTCGGTGTCGCATGTGTATGGGAAGCCGCGGGCGTTTACGGAGAGCTTTGCGGCGTATCGGCCGGAGCCGGATGTGACGATGGCGCGGTATGTGCTGAACGAGCAGATGGTGCGTGGCGTGAACCTGGTGGAGACGATGTACTTTCCGGCCACCACGACGCCGGGGCGGGGGGCTTCGCCGTATATGCAGCAGGCGGGGTATCCGGAGCTGCTGCGGTATGTGCGGCGGATGAGCTATCTGCTCTCGATGGGACGGCCTGCGGCCACGGTGGCGTTGTATTTGCCCAGTAGTGCGATGTGGCTGGGCGATGAGGCGGCGGACACGGCGTTTGTGGCGACGGAGCGAATGCTCTCGGAGCGGCAGATTGATTTTGACGTGGTCAGTGAGGACGCACTGGCTGCGGATTTGAAGGCTGGGCGAGGGACGCTGGAGACGCTGAGCGGGAACAGATATCAGACGGTGATTCTACCGGGTGAGGTGGTGTTGTCGGAGGCGGCGCTGGGGCGGCTGAAGGAGTTTGCGCGGGGCGGAGGAAAGGTGCTGTTTCTGGGGCATCTGCCAGAGATGATCTCGGGCAGGAGCTATCTGGAGGCGCGTGCGGCGACGGCTGCGGATTTTGCGTGGGCGAAGGTGGAGGTGTCGGCGCAGTTGGGCGCGGTACCTACTCCGCCGGCGTATCCACCGGCTGCGGCACCGGGGGCGCAGGTGGTGCCGACGGCTATCGATACGGCGGTACGCAGTGCGGTGATGGCGGATGTCTGGCTGGATACGAACGATGCTGCCGTGAAGGTGATGAGGCGGCGTTTGCAGGACTCGGATGTGTATGTGATCTTCAACGAGAGTGCTGTGGCGAGCGAGCATGCGGTGACGTTTCGGAATGATGGGCAGTTGGTGGAGGAGTGGAACTCCGAGACGGGTGGGGTGGCAGCGATGGTGTCGACCCGGGATGAGGAGCACAGGACGATGTCGGTGAAGCTGGTGCTGAAGCCCTACGAGATGCGAGTGCTGATGTTGCGGTAGACATCGGCGGAGGTTGTGGTGAGGACGGTTGGGATTACGATAGTTGGATGAATCGCAGGACGCATTGGGACGAGGTCTATCGTGCCAAGAGTGCGGTGTCGGTGAGTTGGTACCGGCCGCATCTGGAGCTGTCGCTGGAGCTGATGGAACGGTATTCCGCTTCGCGGCAGGCGGCGATTCTGGATATTGGTGGCGGCGCCTCGACGCTGGTGGATGACCTGTTGGGTGCGGGCTATGAGGATGTGACGGTGCTGGATCTGGCGGCGGGTGCGCTGGCGGTCTCGCAGCAGCGGCTGGGGGAGGCTGCTACGTCGCTAGGCTGGATTGCGGCGGACTTTCTACAGGCAGAGCTGGAGGCGGAGCGTTACGATCTCTGCCATGACCGGGCGGTATTTCACTTCCTGGGGACGGAGGAGGAGCGCGAACTTTATCGGGAGCAGGTGGGGCGGATTCTAAGGCCGGGAGGGGTGCTGGTGCTGGCGACGTTTGCGGTGGATGGGCCGGAGCGTTGCAGCGGGCTGCCGGTTTCGCGGTACGACGAGGCAGGGTTGATGCAGGTGGTGGGGGATCGGTTTGGGTTGGTTGAGTCGCAGAGGCACAGCCACGTTACGCCGTCGGGACAGACGCAGCAGTTGATGTACTTCGTGCTGCGACGAAGTACATCCACTGACAGCGGCGGTTAAAGGGTGAGGTTGTCGGCGGTGGCCAGTTGCGTGTCCTTGGCGGCACGGCTGATGGCGATGCGCAGGTCGGTAACTTGTTTGAACGAGAAGGCAGGTGTGCTGGTGGGCGCGGTGACGGCGATGAAGTCGGCGCGGTGGACGTCGTCGAGCCAGAAGGCGGGACGCGGGTCGGGGTTTTGCGGAGCGACTTCGACGTGAGACATCTCGAGATTTTTGAGGTGGCGGATGAAGAAGGCGTTGGAGGGCGTGGGTCCGAAGCGGAGGAGTTCGGGGTAGTCGGCCTCGAGTTCCGGTACGGCGATGTTGTGCCAGTCAGGCATGGGCTTGGTGCGGTCTCCCCAGCCGGTGAGCGCGTTGGTGGGCAGTCCTTTGTGGCCGAAGTAGCAGTTGGAGAGCTTGATATCTTCGATGAGATTTCCGGGGACGCCGGAGAGGATGGATGCGGTGGATGCGGTGGAGTTGTGGGAGACGAGATTGGAGATGAGCACGCGCCGCAAGGTGCCGGGACGCATGGAGTCCTGCGGGCCACGGTTGCGGCGATTGAGGCGCAGGAAGAGCGGCGCGTCGATGGTGTCGCGCATGGTGATGTTGGAGATGGCGATGTCTTCCGCGAATGCACCGTCGGAGGTCTCGATGGAGATGCCCTTGGAGCCTTCGCAGATGCAGTTGGAGATGGTGATGTTGATGAAGCCGCCGTTGGATTCAGTGCCGCACTTGATACGACCGTTGCGGGGGACGTGGGCCTCGGGGGCGAACTTCTTGAAGGTGCCGTCGATGATGGAGCCTAGCTCGTAGTAGCCGCTGACGTAGCAGTTGGTGATGGTGACGTTTTCGGTGGGTCGAGCGTAGCCGAGGGCGAAGCTGGATTTGGGACAGATGCCGTCGTCCCAGGGAGAGTTGACGGTGCAGTTGGAGACGTGGACGTTTTTGCAGCAGTCGATATCCATGCCGTCGCGGTCGGTGTCGATGGTGAGGTTGTCGATGGTGAGGTTGTCGACGCCGGTGAGCAGCAGGCCGAAGTGGCCGCCTTTGAGGATGGAGAAGTCGCGGAGGATGACGTTGCGGCAGTTTTTGAGGGCGATGGCTTTGTTGCCGACGCCTGCCTGCTCGGCGCGGTAGATCGGATAGTTGCCACGGGGCGTGCCGCCGCCTCCGAAGCTGAGGCCTTTGCCGTGGATGAGGCCGGGGCCGGAGATGCCGAAGTCGTGGAGGTCTTCGCCCCAGAGGAGGGAGTTGTGCCAGTGATTGTGGCCGTAGTCCTGGAAGGCGTCGTAGGTGGTTTTAGGTTCGGCGGCGTCGTAGGTTCCGCCCATGTAGCCGGTGGTCTGGCCGGGCAGCGGGGAGTCGGCGGCGAGGATGGTGCTGCCTTGTGCGAGATAAAGCTCGACGAAGCTTTTGAGGCGGATGGAGAAGCAGACGTAGGTGCCGGCAGGGAAGTAGACGGTTCCGCCGCCGGCCGCCGCGGCTGCTTCGATGGCCTTGTTGATGGCGGGGGAGTCGACGGTTTTGCCGTCTCCGGTGGCTCCGTAGGTGCGGACGTCGAACAGGAGCGGGGTGGCGGACAGGCCAGAGGGTTTGGCAGCGAAGGCGGGCAGGGTGACGGCGGAAGCGGCCAGACCAATGCCGCCAAATTTGAGGAGTTCGCGACGTGCAGTGTTGAAAGATTCCATAGGCACGCAATCCTAGCAGAGAAGAGGTAGGACCAGAAAGGGAGGGTGCGACCTTTTTTCTGGTCCACCTGCTGGGCAGCAGAGGGAGGCGCCACGGTTAGAAGTGGTAGGTCAGGTCGCCGGCGACGATGAATTGGGTGTGTTTGGTGCCGAGGTCGTAGGCGGCCTGATTGTAAGAGTGCTCCAGACGAAGCTCCGGACGGACGAGGATGGTGGAGCCGATCCAGTGGCCGTAGCTGAGGAGGTGCTCGGAGTATTTGGTGGCGTAGCCGGTGCGCTGGCCTTTGATGTCGTCGACGTACTCGTTGCGGATGGAGAGATAGTTTTTCGGGTTGATCTGCTTCTCTAGGTAGTTGACGACGGCGACCTCGGGGGCGAAGCAGCGGAGTTGGCCGGGCTTGCAGAAGGCTCCGTTGGCCCCGGTCTCGGGGGTGATGGGGGTTTGGCCGGGGGCGAGGTTGTTGGCGACGTTGGGCACGTCGCGCTCGTACATGTACCAGACCTCGGTGTCGGTGTGCCACGTGGCGTTGAGCTTGTGGTACCAGGTCTCGTAGTACGACTGCAGGTTGTTGTAGGCGTACTTGCCATCGTTGATGGAGTTGGCGCAGGTGTAGAGCGCGTCACTGCCTTTGGACCAGGTGAAGTCGACACAGACGGTGCCGGTGGGCTGGGCGTCGGGGGTCCAGAGGGCTACGTCGTTGCCGTCGGAGAGGCCTGCCTGGAGCAGCCAGTGGTCGGAGAGCTTGATGCTGGCCACGATGCCGGTCTGGGTGTAGGGGTCGATGGTGTAGAGCAGCGAGTGGGAGTAGG
>DAICZO010000192.1 GCA_027311125.1 Acidobacteriaceae bacterium | reverse complement strand
CCTTCGGTTTTGACCTGCGCGGGTAAGGTCATGCTGCAGGAGATCTTGCGTGACGACATACGCGTAGTCTCTGCTCCATCTTGTTTCTTCTGCTTGTCTTGCTGCTCGCTGCTGTTCTCTTCGGCTTTGCCGACGATGCGCAGTGTATCTCCCTGCACATCCACTTTGAGTTGGTCGGAGGTGAAGCCGGGGACATCGGCGGTGACGGTGATCTTGTCGCTCTCCTCCTTGACCTGCATGGGCAAGGGCTGAAGAATCATGGACTCGGCACGGAGCCAGTCCTCCAAGGGGGTGACGCCGTTACGCCCGTGCTGGTCGAAGAGGCTGAAGGCAGTGCGAGCGATCTGATCGTGAATGGCTTGCATCTCGCTCATGACCTCGGATGGGAATCTGAGGTTGAAGATGTTGTTCTCGGTGGGACGAACGGTGATTGCGCTGGTCATACGAGTTCTCCTTAGGTGGGCTAAGTGCGACCCAGGGTGGAGTGTATTTTGCGTGGGTAGTGAGGACAGCGAGAGCGGTCACAGCCAATTGTGCGAGCGCTCACGGGTGGGGGTGAGGACGGTCACGCCCACAGCGATGGTGATCGTAGTTTGCCCGATGGGGTGGATTGCCGACGCAGATGAATGGAAGGCTTGCCTGATTTTCTCCAGTGATGAGAATCACAGATTGCCGCAGCGCTTGATCGATAGTCTGCAAGCATTATCAGGTATAACTGGTTCGTGTTGTGGACCTGCGAGGTGCGCTTATGGGAATCGACCACAGTTCTGTCTCTGGCATTGAACGGATGGAGCAGGTAACTGACAACGGTGTCAGGTTCCAGCGGGTGCTGGTAGCGATCGATTTCTCGGAGCAGTCTGCACAGGCTTTAAAACTTGCTGTTTCGATTGCGCAGGAGTTTAGAGCCGAGTTGCATCTGGTCCATGCAGCCACGCCATTTGTGTATGAGACGGCGAGCGAAGGGATTCCGATTGAAGTGCTGCATGCGAATCTGGAAGCGGCCAAGGTACAGATGGCTCGGTGGATCAGCGAAGAGGCTGGGCTGAGCGCACTGGCTCCGAAGACTACGGTTGTCTACGCCGGGGCGGTGGACTTGATTGAGCAACTGGCGAAGGAACAACGGGCCGATCTGATTGTTGCGGGATCGCATGGGGCGCGTGGGCTGGAGCGGTTGGCGCTGGGCTCAGTGGCTGAGGCGGTACTGCGGCGGGTTGCTTGTCCGGTATTGATTGTGGGACCACATTGCAAGGCAGTGGATCATCCGTTCCGGACGATGGTGCTGGCTTCTTCGATGACTTCGAGCGAACGACGGGCAGCGCAGTATGCCGCGGCGCTCACGGAGCAGTTCCACGGAACGCTGACCCTGCTGCATGTACTGGCGGCGAAGTCGAGCGATCCGCAGGTTCAGCCGGAGCTGATTGCAGCGCACCTGGAGCGGGAGTTAGAGCGACTGCTGCCTTCGAATGTTGGGCACGCGTGCGCAACGAAGGTGCGTGTGGAGTATGGAGTTGCGGGAAAGGTGATCGCGTCGGTTGCACGGGAGGAAGGCGCGGGCCTGGTGGTGGTTGGCATGCGTGAGCGTGCGACGCTGGCGGACCATGCCTGGTGGTCGACCCTGTCGGAGATTGTTCGTGAGGCGGAGTGTGGCGTGCTCAGTATCCGTGGGCGTTAGGTATGGTGAGAACTCGGGCCCTGCTTGAACGTGAGGTAGAGGTATGGCCAGAGTGTTATATGTCGACGACTCTCCTGCGTTGCTGCTGGTGCGGGCTGCGACGCTTCGGCTGGCGGGATTCGATGTGATTGCCTGCGGGACGGCCAGTGAGGGATTGGCTCGGTTAGCGACCAGTTGCATGGACGCGATTGTGACGGACTATGAGATGCCTGAGTTGGATGGATTTGCGTTTGCGGACCATGTGCGTGCGAATGGCTGCGAGCTGCCGATCGTGATGTGTACTGGTTCCGTTGACCTGCCGAAGAAACCTAGTCGCTCGGTGGACTGCATTGTGCGTAAAGGCGAAGTACCACGCGTGCTGATCGACGCACTGAATGTCTGTCTTCATCGAGACGCACAACAGGCTACAAACGAGTTGGCCTAGTTCGCTTCTGTTGATGGGCTGCTTACGCGGCTTGCAGGTTCGGCGAGAAGTTACCGATCGGCTGCTATACTGACCAGTAAGTATGCTTGACGTTAAAACTCATCGCTCCCCGACAACTAGCCTGATTCTGGATGCGGCTTCCGATCTTTTCTTTCACCATGGTTACGGCAACGTAAGTATGGATTGGGTCGCGTCGGCTGCGGGTACGACGAAGGTGACGGTCTACCAGCACTTTGAATCGAAAGAGGAGCTATTGCTGGCTTGTCTGCAGCACAGACTGGTGCGCCGCGAAGAGACGCTGGATGAGCGGTTTGCGGGACGCGGGGAGTCGGCTGCGTGCGTGCTGGACCTGTTCGACTGGCTGGAGGCATCGCTCAAGAAGAACAAGTTTGCCGGGTGCGCGTTTACGAAGACGGTGAATGAGATGTCGGAGGTGTTGCCTGAGGTGCGTCGGATTGCTCAGAAGGCCAAACGCCTGCTGCGGGAACGGATGATTTCGCTCGCTGTAGCCAGCGGGTTGCAGGATGCGGAGGAGTTAGGCAGTGAACTTGCGGTGCTGCTGGAAGGTGCGCAGGTGCTGAGCCTGATTGAACATAGTGCGCGTCCGTTTCGGACGGCCAATCATGCCGCCATGAAGCTGTTGACGTTTCATGGATGGAATCCAACACAGGAACCGATGGGCGTTGCTCTGGAGAAGTACTAACCATGTGGATTGTGAGTCTGGCGCTACGCCGCCCGTATACGTTTGTTGTGCTTTCGCTGCTGCTGCTGATTCTGGGTCCGGTGGCGATTCTACGGACGCCGGTGGATATTTTTCCGAACATCGATATTCCTGTGGTGAGTATTGTCTGGAACTACAGCGGGTTGTCACCGGAAGAGATATCGAACCGAATTATCACGCAGACTGAACGGTCGCTGACGACGACGGTGAACGATATTGACCATATCGAATCGACCTCGCTGAATGGCGTGGCGGTCGTGAAGGTATTTTTTCAGCCGCGCGTAACGATTGCGAATGCCGTGGCGCAGGTGACGGCGATTTCGCAGACACAGCTACGCCAGTTGCCTCCGGGTACTACGCCGCCTCTGATTATTCAATACAGTGCTTCGAGTGTTCCGATTCTACAGCTTGGACTTTCGGGCCAGGGGCTATCGGAGCAGCAGTTGAATGACTTCGGATTGAACTTTGTGCGCAGCCGTTTGTCGAGTGTCGAAGGAGCCTCGATTCCCTACCCCTACGGGGGCAAGATGCGGCAGGTGCAGGTGGACATCAATATGCAGGCGTTGCAGGCGAAGGGGCTTTCGCCTACCGATGTTGTCAATGCTATCTCTGCACAGAATTTGATTCTGCCGTCGGGTACGGCGAAGATCGGGCCGTACGACTATCAACTGGAGACCAACAGCGCGCCGAAGACGATTCAAGGGTTGAATGATTTGCCGATACGCGCTGTGAATGGTGCGATCGTGTACATCCACGATGTTGCGCATGTGCGGGATGGGTATCCGCCGCAGACCAATATTGTGCGTGTGGATGGACAGCGTGCTTCGCTGCTGACGGTACAGAAGACGGGCAGCTCGTCGACGCTGGACATTATTGCTTCGATACGTAGCCGGTTGCCGGCGATTCTATCGTCGCTGCCTCCGCAGTTGCGGATTACGCCGCTGTCGGATCAATCGGTGTTTGTGCGGGGGGCGATCAGTGGCGTGGTGCGAGAGGCGATCATCGCGGCCTGCCTTACGGGCATCATGATTCTGCTGTTTCTAGGGAGTTGGCGGAGTACGGTGATTATTGCCATCTCGATCCCGCTGTCGATTTTGACCTCGATCATTACGTTGAGTGCGTTGGGCGAGACGATCAACATCATGACGCTGGGAGGTCTGGCGCTGGCGGTGGGCATCCTGGTGGATGACGCTACGGTTGAGATCGAGAATGTAAACCGTAACCTTGAGAACGGAATGGAGACCGAGAACGCGATTCTGGAGGGCGCGGCGCAGATTGCTGTGCCTGCGTTTGTCTCGACAATTGCTATTTGTATCGTGTTTGTGCCGATGTTCTTTTTGAGCGGTGTGGCCAAGTATCTGTTTGTTCCGTTGGCGGAGGCGGTGGTGTTTGCGATGCTGGCCTCCTACTTCCTATCGCGAACGATTGTTCCGACGATGGCGAAGTATCTGCTGAAGCCGCATCGTGAGGCAGAGCACCAGGAGAAGCTGAAGAGCAGGAATCCGTTGGTGCGGTTTCAGCTTGGGTTTGAGCGTGGATTTGAGTCGCTACGGAGTGGATACCGGCGTGTGCTGGATCTTGGTATGCGTTACAGTACAGCATTTATTGTGATGTTCTTTGTCTTCTGCATTGGGTCGGCAGCGTTGCTGTTTCCGTGGCTGGGACAGGACTTCTTCCCTTCCGTGGACGGCGGACAGTTTTTGATTCATGTGCGTGCGCACACGGGGACTCGTATTGAAGAGACGGCGCGGCTGTGCGATCTGGTTGATCGAGAGATTCGGCGAGAGATCCCGAAGGAAGAGATTGTAACCATTATTGATAATATTGGGCTTCCGTATAGTGGACTGAATCTGTCGTACAGTACGTCGGCACCGGTGGGTCCGGCGGATGCGGACATTACGGTTTCGCTGGCGAAGGACCACAAACCTACGGATGACTATGTTTCCAATTTGTTGAAGAATCTATCGAGTCAGTTTCCGGGGACGTCGTTCTATACGCTGCCGGTGGACATGGTGACGCAGATTTTGAATTTTGGACTGCCTGCGCCGCTGGACATTCAAGTGATTGGGCAGAATATGGTTGCTAACCGTGATTTTGCGGAGCGGCTGATGCAGGAGATCAAGTACGTCCCCGGCGCGACCAGCCTGCGGATTCAGCAGCCCTTCAACTATCCGCGATACATGGTGAATGTGGATCGATCGAAGGCTCAGGATATTGGGCTGACACAGCGGGATGCGGCGGGGAGTCTGCTGGTGGCGGTGAGCGGCAGCTTCCAGACGACACCGACGTTCTGGCTGGATCCTTCGAATGGAGTCAACTACAACATTGCGGTGCAGAGTCCGCAGTACACGCTGGACTCGCTGCAGGCGCTGAAGAATATTCCGTTGACTCCGGGTAGTACGGGGTCGGCAAGTTCGGGTGCCGCGGAGTACAACGTGAGTGGCGGTACGCCTTCGGCGAGCTTTCAGACGATTGCCAAACCGGTGCAGGTGCTGGGAAGTGTTGCGAGTTTCACGCGTGGTCAGGAGCTGGCGTCAGTGAGTCATTACGATATCCAGCCGGTGATCGACATCTATGGCAGCTTTGCGCATACGGACCTGCACAGCGTCGATTTAGCCATCGAGAAGATTATTGATAAGCATCGGGGCGAGTTGCCGCGTGGGTCGCAGGTGGTGGTGCGGGGGCAGGTGCAGACGATGCAGAGTTCGTTTCGTGGACTGCTGATCGGGCTGCTGTTCTCGATTCTGCTGGTGTACCTGCTGATCGTGGTGAACTTCCAGTCGTGGCTTGATCCGTTCATCATCATTGCGGCG
>DAICZO010000188.1 GCA_027311125.1 Acidobacteriaceae bacterium | reverse complement strand
GGTGCTGGCCTGGAAGATACCGCCCCACTGCCAGCCATTGAGGAGGGTGGATGCGACGGGAACTTCGCGGGGTAGATTGGGTAGCTCGATGAGGTAGTTAAGGACCAGGTTCTGGGCCAGATTGAAGTCGGAGATGGCGCGACGCCGGTCAGGTGCCCAGAGAGGCAGACTGGAGACGGAGTTGGCGAAGGTATCGCCGAAGGTGGACGAAGAGCCGTCGTCGATGGACTTGGACCAGGTGTAAGAGGCTCCAAACTGGGTGTGATGCGAGAAACGCTTGGTGATGGAGGTCTGGAGCGAGTTGTAGTGAGAGTAGCCGGTGAAGAAGAGTGCGCTGATCTGGCCTACATTGGGGTTTAGCTTGGCAGCGGTGAGGGCTGCCGGCTTGGGCGAGGCAGAGCCGTTGGGGCCGAGGAAGAAGTAGCCACCGACGGTGCTGACGGGCTGTACGGTATTGACATCATCGACACGGTAGGGGAGGTGGGTACCGCGGGAGCCCGCGTATCCGACCTGCAGGACAACATCGTAGGGCATCTGCTGCTGGATGTTGAAGGAGTACTCCTGAACATAGCTGCGGTGGGGGTTGGGATCGGCATGGGAGTAGCGAAGGCTGGTACCAGGTGCACCGACGAGCGAGGTGTAAGCACCCTTGGGGAAGGAGCCCATGCCGGGTGCTGCGTTATTGCCTAGCGAGAGATACGGTGCGGTGAATATGGAGAGGCCTTCGTAGAGATAATTGAGCGCCTGAGCGTCGTAGATGCCATAACCAGCATGGATGCTGGTCATGTCTTTGCAGAAGGGATCCCAGGCGAAGCCTACGCGGGGGGCGATGTTCTTGAAGCTGGCGTTTGAGAAGTAGGGACTACCGAGCCGGGGGAGTGGATCCGTGAGGTTGACGAGGTTTGCGAGCCGATTGGCGGTCTCGGTGGGTACGGTAACGGGCTCGTAACGGACGCCGAGGTTGAGAGTGAGGTTATTGGTGATGCGGTAGTTGTCGTTGATGTAACCGCCGAAGACAGACTGGCGGAGGTCGCGAGGACTAACGCCCTGTGACAAAGGGGCATTGAAACTGGTGGGGTTGTTGGTAAAGAAGTTCTGCAGGCTGGAGAAGATGTACTGGCCGTTAGGATTGGCGGTGCCGAGCTTGTTGTTCTGCAGGCGTTCGAAGGCGAAGCCAGCCTTGAGGGCATGTTTTCCGCGGGTGAGGTAGACGTCGTCGTAGAGTTGGTAGGAGTTGAGTGTGAAGATGAACTCACCGGTTGCCTTGAGGCCACCCTGAAAGTTGGAGAGGCCACCTACGTTGATAAGCCCGACCGGAAGTCCAGGGACGAAGCCGAGTGTGGTATCGGCGGCGGCAGGCAGAACAGCGGCCAGGGTGGTGGGAGCGTCAGAGAAGACGCGGCTGTAGCCGACCTTGAAGGAGTTGAGCAGGGTTGGCGAGAAGACGTGAGACTCCCCAAGCGTGACGAGTTGGCGCTTGGCCAGGTTGCCAGTGATCCTGACGTTGAAGGGATCGGGTGAGTTAAGGTTTCCGTTGTCATAGAAGTAGGTGCCGGTGAGCGAATCGCTTTCGGAGATCTTGTGGTCCGCGCGGATGGTGAAGTAGTCCTCGTGGCTGACGAAAGGATCATTGAACAGGAAAGTGCCGGTGTCGGCGTTGGGGCCGGGATCGACGTTGGGCAAGGGATAGAAGGCGAGATAGGGGGCCACGGCGGGATCGATGGCAACCTGCTTGTGACTGGCGCAAGGGTTGCCGGAAGCTGCGACGCAGAGGCTGCCAGTGCGGGCAGCGGCGGAGGGTACGATGCTGGAGGTGTTCGCGCCTTGATACTGCCGAAGGCCCTCGTAGTCACCGAAGAGGAAGGTGCGCCCCTTGAGAACGGGGCCCCCGAGAGACGCTCCAAATTGATTACGGCGAAACTCGGCGATTTTTCCGGGAGCGTCGAACTCGTTGCGAGTGTCCAGTGCGGAGTTGCGTAGGAATTCGTAGGCTGACCCGTGGAACTGATTGGTGCCGGCACGGGTTACGGCGTTGATGATGCCGCCAGCAGTTTTGCCATAGTCTGCCGAGGCGTTTGAGGTGACGACAGAGAACTCTTGGATAGCGTCAACGCCGAGGTTCGAACCGATGACACCACCAGGGCCGCCGTTGGAGTAGTCGTTGATGGAGATGCCATCGACACGGTAGTTGTTCTGCTGTGGGCGGGCGCCGCCGACGGTGAGTTGGTCGCCAACGCCACGGTTTGCGCGTTGGTTGGTTACGGCGACGGCTGGCTGTGTGCGGACAGCAGCAACACCAGGTTGCAGGCTGGCGAGGGATGTCCAATCGCGACCATTAAGTGGAAGGGCAACGATGGTCTTCTCGTCGACAACGGGCATCGTGGTGGAGGTGACGAGGTCGAGGCTGGGCGGCGTGGTGGTGACGACGATCTTATCCGAGGCTGCACCCACCTTGAGGCTGAAGTTGACTTCCTGCTGCGCGCCCACGGTGAGTTCGATAGCGTTAGCAATCGACTGCGCAAAGCCAGGAACGGTGACGCTGACTGAGTAGGGTCCTGTCTGCAGGTTGGGTATCGAGAAGAAGCCACTGTCACTGCTGACGGTATGGGTGACGATGCCGGTAGCAGTATTGGTGACCGTGACGGGTGCATGAGGAACGATGGCGCCGGTTGTATCGGTGATGTTTCCGGCGATGGTTCCGGTCGATACCTGGGCATTGCTAGTGCAGCAGATGCCGACCAGCAGGAGGAGAAGAGCAAAGGACCGAAGGATCTGGAGTGGTTGCATCATGATTTTGGTGCCTCTCAATACTGGCGACGCGGCCAGTGCGCTAACTGGAACTGCGACTGGTCAGAGATGGCGCGAGTGCCGGGTAACGAAACTGGCAGGATTGCCTGACTCCAGAGTGCAAGCCCGAATGGAACTGCCTCCTGCATGCTGACTACCTGCGGCGAATCGGCTTCACTTCTGACCACAGTCATTTATTAGGCGCGGAATGAAGTATGAGTGAAGTGGACATAAAAAGTTATTCAGAGAAGAACCGACGCGGATGAGGATAGCCGCGAGACGGGATGAACGCAATTTCATTTGTAGTTCAGCGTGGCGTCATGCGGGGACATGAGGCTTAGGGGGGACGCAGTGCTGGAGTTGCAACAGCGGAGAGGTTCCATGCCGCGACAGTCACCGCAAACACGAGGAGAAATATTTTATGAAGAAGGTATTCGCACAAGTGCTGGCTGTGACGGCCACGGTGGTAACTGCTGCTGCAACAACAGGTGCAGTCGCACAAGAGAAGGTGAGCGCACCCCTGCAACTGGTGCAGACAATTACGCTACCCGGTTACAGCGGAGATTTTGACCACTTTGCAGTGGACCGTGAACGCGGGCGTTTACTACTGGCTGCAGAAGACCATGCAACGCTGGAGGTGTTCGATCTGAAGACAGGCAAACACTTGCAGAGTGTCAAGGGGTTCGATGCACCCCATTCGATTCTGGTGCGACCAGGATTTAGCACCATTGTGGTTACAGATAGCGGAAAGACGATGTCGAAGATCCTGGATGCAGCGACCTATGGGGTTAGGGGCACGATTCCACTGGTCGAGAGTGCAGACTCGGCTGGGTATGATGCTGGGTCCAACGTGTAC
>DAICZO010000173.1 GCA_027311125.1 Acidobacteriaceae bacterium | reverse complement strand
CCTATATTTCGCGCTGCGTGAGTATTTCGCGCGAAATGATACGTTTTGACTGCGTAGAACACCATCGAGTGTGTACGACAGGTTGACAGACTGGCGCGGAACGAATGCGCCAGGGTAAAGACGTTGCGGGGACCTTGCCGATGGCCTGGTCGTCGCGGACGTTGATGCATGAGCCAACCGATGAATGCTGGCCCGAAGCGATTTGGTATTCGGGCTGATTTGGCGTTCTGATTTTTTTCTTCTGCTGACGGTTCAGGCCGAGTCTCTCCACGATCGCTTTACGGGCTAAGAAAGACAGGAAGTGATGTGTGACCCATGGGGTCAATTCCGGGACTCAATTCCGGGAGTCGGCGGAGTTGTCGCCGCACGACACCGGGGACTTCCATGTCGAGACGCACTGCATAACCAAAAAGGAGAACTGCGATGGCTACAGCAACCGAACCCAAGGTGGGCGGAGTGTACGCTGCACCAGCAAAGACAGCGCCGGGACATCCGGTGAGCAAGTCCGGACGGAAGATAGGGGGCGTGTCGAAGAAGGCCGCCCATGAGCTGGCTGCGAAGCCAGTGGGAGGACCAGCACCCGCAGCACCCGCGCATGCGGACTTTGTGTGGAACGGCGGACCGGTGATTACGTGTCCGATGATCTATACGACGTTCTGGGGCTCGAGTTGGACGACGACGCCTTCTGGCCTGAGTGAGGCTGGACGGTTGTCGCAGTTCTGCCAGGATCTGGTGGCCAGCCAGTTTATGAATGTGCTGAGCCAGTATGGTGCGAGCAATGGTGCGGGCGGCGGTCTGTTTATGCAGGCGTCGTTTGTGAACAGCGTGCCGGCATCGATCAGCGATACGGACATCCACAACATACTGCAGACGGCGATCAACTCGGGTGCGATCCCGGAGCCGCCGGCGAACAATACGACGCATGTGATCATCATCTACCTTGACTCTGGTGTAGCGGTAAAAGATGCGGGGCTGGGGATTGCGATGTGCGAACCCTCGGGCGACAACGCGTTTGGGTATCACTACTTCTTCAAGACGGCGGCGGGAAATCCCTGCTACTACGCGGTGATTCCATCGCTGGATGACACGTGCCTGAAGAATACGGGTTGTGGCGGGGGAGGCTGCTCGCTGAACCTGGGACAGACGCAGGAGCAGCGGCGGACGCAGGTGACCAGCCATGAGTTCGCGGAGATGGTGACGGACCCGGCGTTTCCGACGGGGTGGTTTGGGCCGAACAGCGATGAGAACGGCTACATCTGCAACGGTGAGTCAGCGTTTATCACTGTGGGAGCGAATACGTGGGACGTGCAGCCGACGTACAGCAAGACGGACGATATCGCGACCAATGGCGCGTCGTACTGCAGGGCGACGGCACCGGCACCGATACCGAAGCTGAGTCCGGGGCCGGCGAGCATCACGGCAGCGATGGCTTCGGCCCAGCACATGGCAAACTATCGGCCGTTTTTACCTTTGCCGACGGTGTTCCACGATGCGAACACGAAGCAGACGACGTGGGACCACAACGAAGTGCAACGGTATATGCATCGGTTCTTCTATCCGCTGCAGAAGGACCAGGTGATGGGGAACTTTACCGCGACGCTGCGGCAGTTTGCCGACATTCTGGACAAGAAGAAGTAAGTTTGGGCGGACAGGTGGTTCTGCAAGGGGCCACCTGACTTGCCTGCTGGCGGTGGTGTTTTTGTTGGGATCGACGGGGTGGTGCGGAGACCCCGGGGTGAGGCTCCGGGGGTGGGGCGCGGTGATTGCTTGAAGCTTTATGTCTGGTATCGATTTCTTAGGTATCGATATGATTTTGGTGCCGAAGGGGGGACTCGAACCCCCACACCCTTGCGAGTACATGGACCTGAACCATGCGCGTCTGCCAATTCCGCCACTACGGCACG
>DAICZO010000186.1 GCA_027311125.1 Acidobacteriaceae bacterium | reverse complement strand
CCCGTCCCCGCAGCTGATGCATCTGCGCCAGCCCGAAGCGCTCCGCATGTTCAATCACGATCACGGATGCATTCGGTACGTCCACGCCCACTTCAATCACTGTCGTCGCAATCAGCACATCAATGTCGCCGCGCTGGAACCGGCGCATCGTCACCTCTTTGTCATCGGCGCTCAACCGGCCATGCAGCAGCCCCAGCCGAAGCCCTGCCAGCGCACCAGTCCGCAACTCGTCATACATATCTGCTGCCGCGCGCAGCGGCTTCTTCGGCGCAAACAGCTTCTCTGTCTTCGGCGCGGACTTCTTGCTCTTTTTGCTCGCGCTCGCTGCTGGCTTCTTTCCCGCCATCGCGCTCGCATCATCTGCAGGCTCATCATGGGCAAAGTCCAACTCCGGCTGATCGTCCTTGGCTCCTTCAATCACGGGATACACAATGTAGGCCTGCCGCCCTTGTGTAACCTGTTTGCGCACAAACTCCCACACGTCCGCAGCGCGCTCCTCGCTGGTGCGTCGAGTCACAATCGGCGTCCGACCCGGCGGCAGCTCGTCGATCACGCTGGCATCCAGATCGCCATACAGCGTCAACGCCAGCGTCAGCGGAATCGGCGTCGCCGTCATCACCAGCACATCCGGATCGAGCGCAGTATCTTTCTTCATCAACCGAAAGCGCTGCTGGACACCAAATCGGTGTTGCTCATCGACGATCACCAGCCCCAGGTTCTCAAAGTCCACCTTGTCTTCAATCAGCGCATGGGTGCCGACTGCCAGGTCCGTCTCGCCGCGAAAGATTCTGCCGCGTGCCTCGCGTTTGGTCGCCTCGTCCAGCGACCCTGTCAGCAGCGTCACCCGATAGGGCCTGCCCGTCGTAGGCGAGATCGCTCCGCCCAGCAGCTTGCGTGCGGAGAGGTAGTGCTGCGTCGCCAGAATCTCCGTCGGAGCCATCAGCGCCGCCTGGTAGCCGTTCTCGATCGCCACCAGCGCCGCCTGCATCGCCACAATCGTCTTGCCAGAGCCTACATCCCCCTGTAGTAGCCGCCGCATCGGCTGAGCCCGCCGCATGTCTCCCGCAATCTCACCTAGCACCCGCTTCTGCGCGGCCGTCGGATGGAAGGGCAGCACCTGCTTGATGGCCTCGCGCACCTTTACATTCGTCTGGAAGGCCGTGCCTTCGCGCTCACGCATCCTGCGCCGCTTCAGCTCCAGCCCCAGCTCCAGGTAGAACAGCTCTTCGAAGATCAACCGCCGATGCCCCGGTGTGGCCGCCGACATCAGCTCCGTCATCGGCGTCCCTGCGGGTGGAAAATGGATCGCCCGCAGCGCCTCCAACCGAGCCGGCAATACCAGCCGTTCACGCAGCGCCAGCGGCAGTGTCTCCGGCAGCTTCGCTGCGGCCTGCGACTCTTCTAGCTCTTCAAAGATCGACCACAGCACCCGCCTCAGCCAGCGCGAGGTCAGCTTGGCGCCCCACGGCGTGGTGCCGCCCAGCGACTCGTACACCGGCACAATCCGCCCCATCTCCAGCATCACAAACTCGGCTTCAGGCGAGTTCGGCGCCGGCAGAATCTCAAACTGCGGCTGAATCATCTTCAGCTTGCCCGCACTCGATCGCGAGGGCTCCAGCTTGCCGTACAGCGAGACCATCTGCCCCAGCTTGAAGCGGTCCTGCAGGTAAGTCCCGTTGAACCACATGCACTTGATCGAGTGCAGTCCTTGCCCTACCGTCATCTCGAAGATCGGCATACTGCGCGTCCGCAGCAGCACACTGCCGCGCACTTCGCCAATCACCGTAGCCATCCCACCCGCCTTCAGTTCGCCCATCGGCAGCGGATTCAGTCGGTCTTCGTACCGAAACGGCAGGTGATACAGCAGGTCTTCCACGGTCTCCACGCCGCGCCGGGCCATACCCTCGGCCACACGGTCGCCCACGCGCTTTACGTATTTAATTGGAGTCGAGAGTTCCAGCACAGTGCGATGCTACCAAGCTCGGGCTGCTGCTTGCTTGCCCGGGGTCGGTGGCGCGCTATCAAAATCATTCCGGCACCGGCCTCCCAAAGGCCTCATGACCGCCTGCTAAACTTGTTGATGCAAGTGATTTACAGGAAACCATGGCTATTGTTGAGCTTCAGAACGTATGCAAGGCATACGGCGCCAAGATCGCCGTCGATAACCTGAGCTTCCGAATTGAGCCAGGTACCATGTTCGGTCTGCTGGGCCCCAACGGCTCCGGCAAGACCTCCACCATCCGCATGATGATCGGCATCACTGTACCGGACTCCGGCACCATACAACTCTTCGGCAAGCCCTTCGATCGCAGTGTCCTCAAGCGCGTCGGCTACCTGCCGGAGGAACGCGGCCTGTACAAAAAGATGAAGGTCATGGACCAGTTGGTCTTCCTCGGCCAGTTGCACGGTCTCGACGCCATCACCGCCAGCAAGCGTGCCCATGCCTGGTGCGAGCGGCTCCAGATCACCGAGGCCATTCACAAAAAGACCGAAGACCTCTCCAAGGGCATGCAGCAGAAGATTCAGTTCATCTCCACGCTGCTGCACGAGCCCGATCTCATCATCATGGACGAGCCCTTCAGCGGTCTCGACCCGGTCAATGCGACCCTGCTCATCGACACTCTGGTCGATCTGCGCAAGGCAGGCAAGACCATCCTCTTCTCCACCCACCGTATGGACCAGGTAGAGAAGATGTGCGACCAGATCGCCCTCATCCACCAGAGCAAGCTGGTGCTCGCCGGCTCCATGCGCGAGATCAAATCGCAGTACCCTCGCAACCGCGTCCAGATGAACGTGACTGGCGATATGTCGTTCCTCCAGCACCCCACCATCGAGTGCTACAAGGACTACAGCGGCCACGTGGAGATCCAACTGCGCACCCAGCCCGGCGTGGAACCCGATGCACAGTCCCTGCTGGCCGATGCTATCGCCCACGGTACCCACATCTCCCGCTTCGAAGTGACGGAGCCTACCCTGGAAGAGATCTTTATCGAAACCGTTGGAACTGTGACCGAAACCAATCCGACCGGAGGCTCCCTCGATGCATAACGTGTGGCTGATCGCCAAGCGCGAGTACTTTGAACGGATTCGTACCAAGTCCTTTCTGCTGATGACCATCGCCATTCCATTGTTGATGGGCGGCGGCATTCTCGGCGGAGCGATGGTCGGACACAAGACCCAGTCCAACTCCCACATCGCTGTCGTCTCCAGCGATCTGCAGATGGCCACCGACCTCCAAACGGAACTGGAGCACGGCAAACACACCAAGATGGTGGTTGACATCATCTCGCCTCCTGGAGCCGACACCCGCAAGGTGCTCGATGGGGAGCTGGCCGACAAGCAACTGGATGGCTACCTCTGGATCACGCCCGCCTCCAACAGCCATGTGCGCCCCAGATTTTTGTGGACGCCCAAGTCCCGGGCCGACATCGTTACCCGAGGTGCCATCAGCGAGGCCCTGCGTACCGTCATGACCACCGAGACGCTCACCCATCAGGGAATGGACAAGAACGATGTCCAGCTACTGATGCAGCCCGTCGAACTCGATAGCTCTCAGGCTGGCAAAAACGATGACTCCGAGAGCGCATTCTTTAGTGCCTATGTGCTCTTCTTCCTCATGTACTTCGTCATCATGCTCTACGGCATGAACGTGGCCCGCTCCATCATCGAGGAGAAGACCTCGCGCATCTTCGAGGTGCTGCTCGCGACCATTCGTCCCGAAGAGATGATGGCTGGCAAGGTGATCGGCGTAGGCTCGGTCGGACTGACTCAGGTCGGTATCTGGCTGCTGACCGCGATCCTGCTGACCAGCACGTCGCTGGTCGCGCAGGCCACTGGCTCGAACTTTCACGTCCCGCTCACGGCCATGCAGATCGTCTTTTTCGTCGTCTTCTTTCTGCTGGGATATCTCCTCTACTCCTCCATTGCAGCAGCTCTGGGTGCGATGACCAACTCCGAGCAGGAGCTGCAGCAGTTGAATATGTTTCTGGTGATGCCGCTGGCGCTCTGCATGTTCTCGCTCAGCTTCGTCATCCCAAATCCGGACGGCGCCGCCGCCACCGCCATCTCGTTCATCCCCTTCTGCACCCCGCTGATCATGTACATGCGTATCTCCATGGGGCATCCATCGTGGTTTCAGATTGGCGCCTCCATCCTGCTGATGATCGCCACCATCTACGCCGTCCTGTGGCTGGCCAGCCGCATCTACCGCGTCGGTATCCTGATGTACGGCAAAAAGCCCAACCTGCCGGAGATACTCCGCTGGCTCAAATACTCCTAATGGCAGACGTGTTCGCCAGCGTCTGGCAGTAAACTCAACCCGTGCCTTCTGCCTTCAGCCTTCAGCAGCGTGTCGCGCTTGCCGTGGTTCCGCGGCTGGCGTCCGCTGTCATTTGCTGCCTCGGCGCAACGCTGCGCTACACCGATGTGGTTGCCCCCGGCGCGTTCATCGGCCCGCCCCGCGGTCCGTCGGTCTACGCCTTCTGGCACCGGTCGCTGTTGGCCTGCGCATGGCGCTTCCGCAACCAGGGCATTGCAATTCTCATCAGCTCCAGCTTCGACGGCGAACTGATCGCCCGCACCGTCGAGCGCATGGGCTTCCGAGCCATCCGCGGCTCCAGCTCTCGCGGAGGCACCCTCGGCCTGCGCAACCTGGAACGCGCCTACCGTGAAGGCTGCTGCTGCGCCATCACCGCCGACGGCCCACGCGGTCCGTCCATGGTCGCCAAACCCGGCGTTACCCAGTTGGCCCAGTTGGTCCAGACCACCGTCGGCACCTTCTATGTGCTGCCACAGCGCGCCTGGGTGCTGCGCTCGTGGGACCGTTTTCTCATCCCTAAGCCCTTCTCGCGGGTGGTCGTCACCTGGCCGGTCCATGTGCCGGCCGAGCAGGCTGCGGTGCAAGCGGCGCTCGACCACTCGGTTGCCATGGCGATCTTTCCCGAAAACTAGCGACCGGGCGGCTCGGAACCTGTGGAAATCAGCACTGTCCGCCAATGACCACGAATTTACCGCGCCATCCATGCAAATCTCCATCTCTTGCACCACTAAAATGACAGAAGTGCGCGTCTCCGACTTCCACTTCGACCTGCCAGAAGAGCTCATCGCCCAGACTCCACCGGCCATCCGTGGCAGCAGCCGTATGCTGGTGCTAGACCGCGCCAATGGCGGCTTTCGTGACGATCACTTCCGCAATCTGCCGCAGCATCTGCGCCCCGGCGACCTGCTGATCCTCAACGATAGCCGCGTCCTGCCGGCACGCCTCTTCGCCACCCGCGCCGGACTCCACACGCAATCCAACTCGCCCGAGCCAACCGGGCGTATCGAAGTCCTTTTGACGCAACAACTTGCAGAGCAATATCCAGGCGAGAATGTGTGGTCGGCCCTGGTCCGGCCCAGCCGCAAGGTACAGCCCGGCGAGTACCTGCACTTCGCCGCCCCCGGCGAATCCGAACCGCTGCTCCGCGCCGAAGTGCTTGATTCAGCAGAGTTTGGCGAACGCACGCTGCGCTTCGAGCCAGCCCCGCTGTTCCACGCGATCATCGACCGCATCGGCCACATCCCCTTGCCACCCTACATCCATCGCCCCAAAGAAGCCCCAGACCAACCCGAAGATCGCGAACGATACCAGACGGTCTACTGTTGCCAGCCCGGTTCTGCCGCAGCACCCACGGCAGGCCTGCACTTTACGCCGGAGATGCTGACTACGCTAGGTGAACGTGGCGTACAAATCGAGACCGTGACGTTGCATGTGGGGCTTGGGACTTTTCAGCCAGTGCGGGCAGAGGTGCTTTCCGAAATCAAGCTGCACGCGGAGCATTACACGCTTCCAGAGGCAACCGCAGCCGCGATCAACGTCGCGCGGCGTGAGGGGCGACGGGTGATCGCCGCTGGGACAACGACAACGCGCACACTGGAGCACTGCGCTCAGCTTGCCGATGGAGCGGCGTTCGTCGCTCACTCCGGCCAGACCAGTGTGTTTCTAAGCCCAGGTTACAAGTTCCGCATTATTGACGGACTCATCACAAACTTTCATCTGCCCCAGTCGACACTACTGATGCTGGTAAGCGCCTTCGCCGGAAAGGACGCGGTGCTGGCTGCGTATGCTCATGCGGTCCGCGAACAATATCGATTCTTTTCCTATGGGGATTGCATGCTGCTGCTGTAACGAGAGGAGAGGGCAGGCAGCGTGGAACGCGATATCCTCAACTAGCCATGCCCGACGCAAACAACACCTCCGCTCAGCCGCCGATTTACCTGCTCGACACGATGGCCTTTATCTTTCGTGCGTATCACGCCATGCAGCGACAACGTCCGATGTCCACGCGTACGGGCATACCAACCGCGGCGACGTATGTCTTCGTCAACATGATCAACAAGCTGCGGCGTGATTTCTCTCCGCTGTATCTGGCCGCGGTTTACGATCTTTCCGGCCCCGTGTTTCGTGACGAGCGAGCGAAGGATCTAAAAGGCGTAAAAAAGTTCAACATCAAAACTCAGCAGTTTGAGGAGATCGATTACGCCGGATACAAGGCCAATCGCGAGGCTATGCCTGCCGACCTTGCGCAACAGTTGCCTTATATTCGTCGGGCGCTGGAGGCGTTTAAAATTCCGATTCTTTCCTACGAAGGGTTTGAGGCGGACGATGTAATTGGAACGCTTTCGCACAAGCTCGCAGCGCAGGGTCGTAAAGTGTTTATCGTCTCGTCAGATAAGGACATGATGCAGTTGGTGAATGCAAATGTCTCGATCCTGAACCCGACCAAAGACAACCTGATTCTGGATCCAAAGGGTGTTGAGGCCACGCTGGGAGTGCCGCCGGAGCGGGTGGTCGATGTGATGGCGTTACGCGGGGATGCCATCGATAACATACCTGGTGCACCCGGGATTGGGGATAAGGGGTCCGTCGAGCTGATTCAACAATTTGGCAGTGTCGAGGCGGCTTTGGATGGCGCTGAGGCGGTGAAGAAGAAAACGTATCGCGAATCGTTACAAAATAATCGCGAAAACATTTTGTTATCCAAAGAACTGGTCACCATCCACACCGAGGTGCCGGTCGATGTCGATTTGGAAGCAATGCGTACGCAGGACCCCGATAACTCAGCCTGTCGTGAGTTGTTCTCCGAACTCGAGTTCACGACGATGCTGAAGGAACTAGCCCCGGCGGAGAATAACGTTGAGGCTGAATATCTTCTCGCGCCAAGTCCGCAGGAAGTAGCAACGTTGCTGGAGCAGGCCCGGTCCGGTAAGGATGGACTGGCGGTGGCCGTATTCAAAGATGCGAAGGTGCTGGTGGTGGATACAACTGCCAGTGCGGATGATGTGGAG
>DAICZO010000146.1 GCA_027311125.1 Acidobacteriaceae bacterium | reverse complement strand
AGGGTGACCTGCAGGAAGCTGCGGGTCGGGACGTGATCGCAGTCGAAGATGGCGACGAAGGGCGAATCGAGACGCTCCAGAGCGCGGTTGATGTTGCCGGCCTTGGCGTGTTTATTGTCGTCGCGAGTCATGTAGCCGACGCCTGCTTCTTCGGCAAATTTGCGGAATTCCTCACGTTTACCGTCGTCGAGGATGTAGACGTTGAGCTTATCGGCTGGCCAGTCGATGTTCATGGCCGCGAGCGCGGTGTAGCGGACCACGTTGAGCGGCTCGTTGTAGGTGGGGATGACGAGATCGACGGACGGCCACATGTCGGGGTCGTCCGGTAGCGGGACGGGGGTGCGACGGAGGGGCCAGAGGGTCTGCATGAAGCCGAGATAGAGGATGGCGAAGGCATAGGTCTCCGCACCGACGAGCATCCAGATGAAGAAGGCGTCGAGGAAGGTCCAGGTGCTGCCGGGATCGAGGAAGAATTTGATGGTGGTGGAGATACGCCAGAATCCGTACCGGAAGGTGGAGTAGCAGGAAGCCAGCATCAGGGTCAGCGTGACGAGATAGGAGCTGGAGCTGCGATCCATCCAGATGGCGAGCAGTACGGTGAGCAGGCCGAGTACGGCTTGCTGGGGCCAGGTGAGTTCGAGGATACCCGTGAAGATAAGGACGAAGGCTCCACCGATGAGGACCGCTACGCGCAGCAACCGGAGCAGGAAGGCATCGCCCGATTCAAACTCTTTCCAGAAAGATGATGTCATCGCTCACTCCAGCGTACGTTGCGGAAGCCAGCGGTGGCTGGTGCGGCGATCGTACGGAGCCAGGAGGCTACGTTCTGGTAGTCCTCTGCTACTGGCTCATCGGGAGCGTAGTCGACGACGGTCATGCCCTCGGCGAGCGACTCGCTGACGCTGGGAGCGCGTCGGATGACGAAGGGCAGGAGCCGATCACCAAGCTGGCGGCGAAGTACTTCGCGAACGTCGAGATGCAAGGGCAAGGAAGCATCGAACTGATTGAGCACGTAATAGGGCTGCAATGGTCTGCCGTCTGCATCGATGGAGCCATGGAAGTACTTTTCCACGGACTGAAGACTGATGACGGAGTTCATGTCCGGAGCAACGGGCACGAGGATGGTGGGGTTCATGCGAGCCATACGGCGAGCGATCCAACCGGAGCTGGGGGTGAGGTCGAGCAGAAGCCGGTGGGTTCCCTTGGAGTTCTGGGTGATCTCATCGACGAGTTGCGCCTGGGACTCTTCGTCATTGCCCTTCTGGTCGACGTCGTAGCTGACGAGATAGATGGGCGCGTCGGTGCTGCCGCTGGGCGGTGAGAAGGTGCGAACGACTCCCTGACGAAGTTCGCTGGCGCCGAAGTAGAACGGCAGCAGACCGTGGGAGGTGGTGTCGGTGAGGAGGACTTTTTCGCCCATGGAAGAGAGGGAGCGTCCGAGTGTGGCTACGAGGCTGGTTTTGCCGACTCCGCCAGCGAGCGAGAAGACGGCAAGTACCGGGGTACGAATCTCCTTTTGGCGAATGGGGACTTCGGGCTGCTCCTGACCGGGCTGTTCGAAGACTCCTTTGAGCGCGAACCAGCGTGCGGCGACCCGCTCGCGGGAGTACTGGAGGGTATCGGCCACGGAGGACTGGGCTGGGGAGGAGCCCTGCGAGAGGTTGCGGGGCTGGGGCGCGGCAGCAGCAGGAGTCTGTGGAGCATAGAGCCAGGCTGGGCCGGTTGGCTCGTTGGTAAACGAGCTTCGGTAGGACGAAGCATCTGGATTGGCAACTGGCTGAGGCTGACGTTGGGACGCTTCGGGATAGTAAGGCGATGGCTGGAAGCCCAGGTCATCCTGACCACGCCGGCCACGTGGAGCTTCTGCTGGAAAAGATTGGGGCGGAGCTTGCCGGAGGTTGGCAGGCTGATACTGCGCAGCCGGTCGTGGCGCGGCAGGCGAGCGGTGTGTGGACGAGATAGGGCTGTCGGGAAGCGCCTGGGTGGCACGGGATGCGACCTGCCGAGAATCTACGGTGCGGGCATCCGCGGGCGCGTCGAGGCGGTCGGAGGCGACACCTTGCCATCCGGCAGGACGTGGTGCCTGTGGGGCCGGATCAAAGGGTGCGGAGCGTATGGGCTGAGGCTGCTGGCTCTCATACCCTGCGGGGACGAATCCTTGAATCGCTGCGTTTGCTGCGGCAAGCTTCTGAGGCAGAGCGGGGACGGTCTGATCGGCGTATTCGGGCGCTTTGGCCGCGGCTGGGTAGACGGAGATGGGCGCAAAGCGGGGGTCGAGCGGTGGCTCGGTGGAGGGACGAGGCCGTGGAGGAGGAAGCGGTCGAACAGGCTCCGCAGCGACGAACTCCGCCTGTTGCGCCTCGAACTCCGGGTCACGATAGATCTGACGGACACCGGAGGCGTCGTCGGGCCGATACCCACGGGGACGACGCCCCGAGGAGGTAGACGATGCAACGACTGGCGGCTGCACAGGTTCTGGCACATAGACCTCCTGGACTGGAGGATAGGGTGTATCGAGACGAACGGGCTGCGGCGTGGAGTTGGAACGCACGACGGGACGTTCGGAAGGCCGCTCGTTGAACTGCTGGGCGGTTCCCTGCCCGTGGGGGGTGTAGGGATCGGAGATCTGTCCGGGGACCTGAGCGGTGGCTCGGCTGACGTTATCTCGGCTTCGGATCTCGGATTCGGCGTAGCGTGCGGCCTGCTTGCGGGCGGAGGCCTGTGCTTCGGCAATCTCTCGCTCTTCGCGGCGAGCGGCCACTTCGGCGAGGGCTGCGGCTTCGGCGCGGCGGGCTGCCTCTACGCGCTCTGCAGATGCGATGCGGGAGGCACGGCCTGCTTCACGGAGGGCTTGCTGGCGGGAGGAGTCTGCGGGTTTGTCTTCCATCGCATGGGCGGAGGATGCTGCGTTTCTGGCCGCTGCATCGGCGGCGGCGGCGGCGGCTTCGGCTTCGGCCTGAGCCTTGAGTTCCTGCTCGCGGACCTGCTCGGCGGCACGATGGCGCAACTGAGCACGGTACTCTCTGCGTGAGGCTGAGAAGTCGCGATACTTTGCGCCGTGCAGATTGGCCCAGGAATAGAGAACAGCTACATCCTCGGGGGTGTCAGCTACTGGCAGCTCGTCCATTTTGTCTATGCCGCGGGAGTCCATGGTTATGAGTCCTATCGATTTCCGGCTTGTGTCGCGTTAGTAGATTTTAAATCTGGTACATGTGCAGGAGCTCAGAATGAGCTTTAACTCTAGTCCTGCGATAGGCTGAGGCTACGTTGGCTGGTACCCCAAGTCAATGAAACAACGATGACACTTTAGTGTCACGGTACCTTTGCTGGTGCGCGAAATCGCTAGGCAGGGCGTGGACTTTATCAGCACTGGGAGGCGAATGCCGCTAGGATTCGGCGGGTTTACAGGGAGGCAAGGGAGGCAGATTCATCGGCGTATGGTTGCGGTTCGACTGGCTGATCGCTGCATTGAAAGTTGTAGTGGCGTTAAGACGATGAGGCAGCAGAGTTTATGAGGTGACGAACGCTGCGGTGGCTGGAGTTGCGTCAGAGTGACATGGGCCGGGTTGGGAACGGCGATTGCAGCGAGATACGTCGTTGACTGTGCTACCTTTAAGAAGTGGTTTGAGAGCGTAGCTCAGTTGGTAGAGCATCGCCCTTTTAAGGCGTTGGTCCTGGGTTCGAGCCCCAGCGCTCTCACCATTCTTCCTCCTTCCCTTCCCTACTAAAAATAGATTCATCAGTGGCTTGTTCCGAGTCGCTCGATTGCGCGTCGGGCTAGGCTGTAGGTTTATCAGGCACAGGCTCCGAAGCGCAAAACTGATCGAGGAAGCGCTCGCTGTAGCTGGCAACCATCGATTCGACCCGTTCGGGGTCGGTGGCCCCGACGATGAGACCGGCGTGGTGCTGTTTGCGCATCCGATGGGCTATCTCGGGATCGTTGTAGTCGCTGGTGTCTGGCTCCTGCTGGCGGGCGAGACAGATGACGCTGCCAGCGTAGTCCTGGCGCAGAGGTGGCAGGCGGTACTGTTCGGAGCGGACGGTTGCGACTTCAATACGGGCCCACTCCACCCAGGGATTGAGCCCCGTGGCGAATTCTACGACGTTGGCGATGTAGGCCCCGCCGACGCGTGCCGCCGTTTCGAGGAAGTAGAACTTGCCATCGGCGTGGGCCTTGATGAACTCGGTGTGGGTGACGCCGGAGACCATTCCCAGCGATGCGATGACCTGCTGGTGGATGATGGCGAGAGCGCGGGCGTCGCTGCTGTCACGGGCCAGCGCGCGGGTACTGAAGACGCCTCCCTGATGCATGGTTTGCATTGGCGGGGCGCCGTATTTGTGGGGTGCGCTGAAGAGTATCTCTCCTTGCCAGGTGACTCCTTCGACGTGGTAGATGTCGCCGGGGACGAAGCGCTCGAGGACGTAGTGGCTTTGCAGGTCGCCCAGTTGATCGAGTATTGCGAAGAGCTGATCGGTGGTTTCGATCTGCTTGATGCCGATGGCGGAGGCGTTGGTGCGTGGCTTGAGCAGCCAGGGACCGGGAACCGAGGCGGTGAAGGCACGCAGGTCGTCGTAGTAGAAGACTGAGGTGAACTCAGGAACCGCTACGCCGGTATCGCGGGCACGCACCCGCATGGCGAGTTTGTCACGGAAGAAGCGAGTGGCGGTCTCTCCCATACCGGGGAGTCGCATGTGCTCGCGCAGGAGTGCGGCGACTTCCAGATCGAACTCGTCGAGTGCGACGATGCGTTCAATCTTTTCTTCGCGAGCCAGGTAGCTGACGGTGTTGAGAATCTGTTGCGGGGTAAGGCCCTCGGGCATGGTGATGAAGCGGGCGAGCGAGGCGAAGGGCCAGTCGCCATGCTTGAGCCGGTCGGTGGTGAGCAGCAGGACACGGCAGCCCAGTCGATTAGCCTCGATGAGAAAAGGCTGCCCTTTTTCGTAGGTACTGATACACAGTATGGTCGGTTTGCGATGCTGCTCGGTCACACGTTCCCCCAGAGTCGATCCTGAATCAAAACTAGTGCGTTGCTCTCTGCAGACGATACATTTCCCTACAATTGACTGGATGCGCTAAACCGCTGGCTCCTCGGTAAAGGTCTGCTGGACGCCTTCTTCGAGGCTGGTGAATGGCGCCGTATAGCCAGCAGCACGAAGATCTGCTACGTCTGCCTGGGTGTAGTGCTGGTAGCGGTTTTTCAGGTCACCGGGAAACGGGATGTATTCAATTTTTCCAGGACCGTGAACCTGCATGAGGGCCTCGGCGACGGCCTTGAAGGTGCGGGCCTCGCCTGTACCCGCATTGACGACTGCGTGGGTGGACTTTCTCGGGCTGTCGGGGAGGAGTCCGGCGAAGAACATGTTGATGCGCGCGAGGTCCTGGACGAAGACGAAGTCGCGGCGCTGCTCGCCGTTGGCATAGCCGCCGGAGCCCTCGAACATGCGGATGGTACCGCTGTCCTTGAGTTGTCGGGTGAAGTGATGAATGACGCTGGACATGCGGCCTTTGTGTTGTTCGCGTGGCCCGTAGACGTTGAAGTAGCGCAGGCCGACGACAGTGCTTTTGAACTCGGGCATGTGGCGGCGGACGTAGTTGTCGAAGACCAGTTTGGAGTAGCCGTAGACGTTGAGGGGGCGCTCGTTGGCGGGGAGTTCCTTGAATTCCGTGCTGGCTCCGTATACAGCAGCGGTGGAGGCATAGACCAGCGGAATCTTGTGATCGAGCGCGAAGTGCAGCAGCTCTTTGGAGTAGGTGAAGTTGTTGTCCATCATGTAGCGCCCGTCGTCTTCGAGGGTATTGGAACAGGCGCCTTGATGGAGGATGGCGCGAATCTTCAGGTTGTCGAAGTCACCGGCTTTGAGGACTGCACGGAACTCTCGTTTGTCCATGTAATCGGCAAACCTCGCACCGGCAAGGTTGAGGAATTTAGGTCCGGTGAGATTCGGCGCTGGAGCAAAGTTGTCGACGAGCAGGATGTCATCGATGCCCGCGCGGTTGAGTTGCTGGATAAGGTTGCTGCCGATGAAACCAGCGCCGCCAGTGACGATAATCACTTGAGGTCCTCCTGTGGCTGCACGTTCTTTGCCG
>DAICZO010000136.1 GCA_027311125.1 Acidobacteriaceae bacterium | reverse complement strand
TGTTTGAGTTTTCGGTTGGCGTGGCACTGGAGGCGACGGCGATGGTGCGGGTGGCGCTGGATGTGCTGCGGTGGGTGATGGGACCACTGACGGTGGAAGAGATGAGTGGCCTGCTGACTTCGCCTTATTTTGCGGGGAAGGCGGCGGAGCAGGGGGTGCGGGCGGAGTTCGATGCGTATGGGCTGCGGCGGGTGAAGCTGCTGCGTCCGGAGATGACGGTGGCGGGGTTGATGGGGGTGATGACGGCTTCGCGACAGCGGGAAGGACTGGCGGGGTTGGTGCAGGTGTTGGGGGCGATGCAACGGGTGATGCAAGAACGTATGGCGGGCGATGCGATGAGGCCCTATGGAGAGTGGGCCGAGATGATGCGGGAGGTGCTGGAGGCGGCACAGTTGGGTGCGGGTGAGGGCGAGGACAGCATCGAATTTCAGACGCGGGAGAAGTGGGAGAGTGCGCTGGATGAGCTGGCGACACTGGACTTTGAAGGGGTTCGAGTGGGGTTTGGCGAGGCGCTGGCGGGTGTGGAACAGATGGTGAAGCAGACGATGTTTGCGGCGCAGTCGCGGGAGGCTCCGGTGCAGGTGATGGGGCCGCTGGAGGGTGCGGGTGGACAGTGGGATGCGGTGTGGTTTTTGCGGGCGGGAGATTTGAGCTGGACGGCGGCGCGGGCGGGCAGTTCCCTGCTGCCGTGGCATGTGCAGCAGGAGTTGGGGATTCCTGGAGCCGATGCGGTGCGGGACCGAGAAGACCATGCGCGGCTGGCAAGGCGGATTGCGACGAGCGGTACGACGGTGGTGTTCAGCTACGCGGCGGTGACGGTGGATGGCCGGCAGCGGGCGGCGGCGGCGCTGGAGGGATTGGGGCTGACGGCGCGGAGTGCGGCGTCGGTGGTGCAGCCCGAGGTGGAGCGGGACGTGGTGATGGTGGACGAGTTGGAAGAGCGACCAGTGCTGCCGCCGCTTCCGGACAGGGTGATGAGGGGTGGAGCGAAGATATTGGAGCTGCAGGCGGCGTGCGGGTTTCGTGCGTTTGCGGAGCAGCGGCTTGGTGCGTCGGAGCTGCGGAAGACGGAGCTGGGGATGGACCCTGCGGAGCGCGGGAGTGTGGTGCATAAGGCGCTGGAGATCTTCTGGAGAGAGGTTGAGTCGCAGGCGGCGCTGAAGGCGATGGGTGAGGAAGAACGGGCGGAGATGCTGGCGTGGTCGATTGACGAGGCGCTGCAGGATGCACGGCGGCAGAGCGTGAGTGAGTGGGACGCGGCGTATGTGGAGATGCAGCAGGAACGGCTGCATCGGCTGCTGGAGCCGTGGCTGGAGCTGGAGATGGGACGGCCGGACTTTACGGTACGGCTGCGCGAGCACACGCTGGAGGATGCGCGGGTGGGACCGCTGCGGCTGACGGTGCGAGTGGACCGGGTGGATTCGACCGAGCTGTGAGATGTGATTCTGGATTACAAGACGGGGCCGGCGAAGGCTTCGGAGTGGTTGTCGGAGCGGCCGGATGCTCCGCAACTGCCGCTGTATGCGATTTTGGCGGAGACGCAGACACTGGCTGGAGTGGCGTTTGCGCATGTGCGCGCGGGCAAGGACCTGGGGTTGACGGGGCTGGCGACGAGTGCGGATGTAGGGATCAAGGTTGGCCGAAATGCGCCGCAGAACCTGGAGCAGCAGGTGGAGGAATGGCGGCAGGTGCTGACGCGGCTGGCGGAGGACTTTGGCGATGGCGATGTGCGGGTGCGTCCGAAGCAGTATCCGACGACGTGCGAGTTCTGCGGACAGCGGGGACTGTGCCGCGTGAATGGTGCAGCGTTGGAGGATGACGAGACCGAGGGTGCAAGTGTGAGCGAGGTGGAGGGTGGCTGATCTGTTTGTGGTGGGTGGTAGCGGCGGGACGGTGCTGGATGGCGAGGGCAGGCCGCCGGACTGGCAGGCTCGCGAACAGGCTCTGGAGACGCGGCAGTCGTGGATTGTGGAGGCTCCGGCGGGGTCAGGCAAGACGGGGTTGCTGATTCAGCGGTATCTGAAGCTGCTGGGCGACGAGAGCGTGACGGACCCGCAGGAGGTGCTGGCGATCACGTTTACGGTGAAGGCGACGGCCGAGATTCGGGACCGGTTGATGGAGCAGTTGGAAGGCGCGGCGCGACTGACGGGATTGAAGCGCGGCGATGGATTTGAACGGGAGACGCGGCGGCTGGCGGAGGCGGTGCTGGAGCGTGACCGGAGGTTTGGGTGGGGGTTGCTGGATGATCCGCAACGGATGAATCTGCGGACGATCGATGGGGTGTGCGTGCTGATTGCGAGTTCGCTACCGGTGCTGGCGGGAGGCGGCGGACAGCAGACTCCGGTGCTGGATGCGGGGCGGCTGTATCGTGCGGCGGCACGGCGGACGGTGCTGCTGCTGGGGGGGCCGGATGCGGGATTGAATGACGCGCTGCGGACGGTGCTGTTGCATCGGGATGGGAACCTGGCGGAGTGCGAGCGACTGCTGGCGGAGATGCTGGCGGTGCGGGACCAGTGGGGCGAGTTGATTCCGCTGCAGCCGGGGGAGTTGGATGAGACGTACCTGGAAGAGACGGTTCTGCCGCAGTTGAGGCGGGCGCTGGAGCTGGCGGTGTTGGCGGGGTTGCGGCCGCTGGCCGAGGCGATGCCGAAGCAGTTTGTGCGGGAGGCAATGGCGATAGCGGCCTCGCTGGCGGAGCTGGAGCCGTACGTGGCGGAGGTGAATCCGCTGGCTGCGTGCGCGGATGGCCGGGTGCCGGGAGATGAGGCTGAGGACGCGCAGGCGCGATGGCGCGGGTTGATTCATCTGCTGATGACGCCTTCCACCAAGACGTGGCGGAAGAGCTTTGCGAAGAACACGATGAAGTTCGAATCGACACCGGCACAGAAGAAGCAGATGGCGGCGTTGGTGGACCAGGTGCGCGATCGGGATGATCTGCTGGCGTTGATGGAGCGGGTACTGAAGCTGCCGCCAGCGGCGTATCCGATGGAACAGTGGGAGGTGGCGAAGGCGTTGTTCCGGACGCTGAGCCGGGCGCTGGTGGAGTTGCAACTGGAGTTTGCGGAGCGGGGGGAGTGCGATCTGGTGGAGGTGGGTCTGCGGGCGCGTACGGCGCTGCGGAGCGACCAGGGACCGGCGGATCTGGAGAGTGCTCTGGGGACGAAGCTGCGGCACCTGCTGGTGGATGAGATGCAGGACACGTCGACCAGCCAGTATGAGCTGATCGAACGGCTGACGCAGAGCTGGGACGGGCAGAGCCAGACGGTGTTTCTGGTGGGTGATCCGAAGCAGTCGATCTATCTGTTTCGTCAGGCGCGGGTGGAGCGGTTTGTGCGGACGATGCGTGAGGAGCGGCTGGGTGAGATGCAGGTGAAGAGCCTGCGGCTGACGGCGAACTTTCGGTCGCAGGGCGGACTGGTGGAGGAGTTCAACGAGGCTTTTTCTCTGCTGTTTCCGCGGGCTGGTGGGGTGGTGGATGACGATGAGGTTCCGTATACACCTGCCGATGCGGTGCGGGAGCGGATACGCGGAGGCGAGGCGGCGCCGAATGGGGTGATGTGGCACATCCATCCGTTGTCCTCTGCGGGGACTGGTGGGGGTGCGCCGATGGATCGCAAGGAGCAACGCCGGGAGGAAGCGGAGACGGTGCGGCGGATTGTGCAGGAGTGGCGGGGGCGGGCGTTGCCGACGAAGCGCAGAGAGCGGAATGAACCGTGGCGGATTGCGGTGCTGGTGCGGGGGCGGAGTCATCTGCGGGAGATTGTTGCAGCGCTGCGGCGGGATGATGGTGCGGGGTCAGTTCCCTTTCGGGCGGTGGAGATCGATGCGCTTGGGGAGCGTCCGGAGGTGATGGATTTGCTGTCGCTGACGCGGGCGCTGCTGCATGGGGCGGACCGGACGGCATGGCTGGCGGTGCTGCGCGCGCCGTGGTGCGGACTGACGCTCGAAGACCTGCATCAACTGGCGGGTGGCGATGACGCGGAGCTGGTCGAGCGCGTGATTGAGCGGCTGATTGAAGAGCGAGGCCACCTGCTGAGCGATGACGGATGTGCGCGGCTGATGCGGGTTTGGCCCGTGCTGCAGGCTGCGCGGGCGAAGCGGGCTCGACTGACGACGGCGCAACTGGTGGAGCGGACGTGGCGCTCGCTGGGAGGCGATGCATATTTGAGTGCGGCGGAACGAGGCAATGCGGAACGATACTTTCAACTGCTGGATGAGATCGAGGCGGAGGGGGAGGAGGTCGATGCGGGGGTGCTGGAGCAGCGACTGGGCAAGCTGTATGCAGAGGCGGAGACGTCGCCGGAAGCGGTGGAGCTGCTGACGATCCACAAGGCGAAGGGGCTGGAGTGGGACGTGGTGCTGGTGCCGGGGCTGGAACGGAAGGCTCCGCATGGG
>DAICZO010000129.1 GCA_027311125.1 Acidobacteriaceae bacterium | reverse complement strand
GGGTGATGATGTCATCATCACCGCGGCAGTCTCAAACGACGAGGCCAACAAAATTTTTCCTGGGTATAAGACAGTAAAGCCTTATTTACGCACCACCGCTCAACCCCAGTAGTTTTTACCGAGAGCATTCCGTCGTGAGTTCTATTGCGGCACGACGGAATCATGAGCACCGATGGCGAAGTGGCTAACGCGCTGGTCTGCAAAACCAGTATTCATGGGTTCAAATCCCATTCGGTGCTCCATAAATTTAATAACGTACGCAGGGTGTGGCGTTCGCGGCAGGCTTCTCTAACGACAGTTCGACCTCGCCCGGGGTTAGAAATATCCCATAGCCCTGCTCGCGCGAAAAGAACGGTCACTCGAGTGGGTCTGGCCGTGGTTCGGCTCGAAACTCAAGGGGACCTTGCCGAAGTCCGAAGCACCTTTGCTGCCTGTCCGACCGTCTGGCCTGTGGCAGCCGTCATCGAACATGCAGTTGTAACCGCCAAAGTTGACACACCCCACACATTCGTTGTTTTCGCTGACTACAGCATGGACCTAGCCATCACTTTTCCCTCGTTGGCAGGAGCCGCTGTTGGGAGCTTTAGGCAGTCAGCACAGGGCGTTGACAAAATGCCTCAACTTTTTTTCAGTGCCGCGGGTCCGCGGTGCTACGCTGGACACCTACGCGGTCACCTTTGTCTTTCGGAGTCGTGGTGGAGCCTGAGCATGGCAATATAACGATGTTGCTTACCAAGTGGCGGGATGGCGATCCCGATGCGTTCGAGCATCTGATGCCGCTGGTGTATCCACACCTCCGTCAGGTAGCTGCGGCCTACATCCGGCGGGAGCGTGACCCAGGGCTGATGCAGGCGACCTCGCTGGTTCATGAGCTCTACCTCAAGCTGCTCAACCAACGGAATGCCTCATGGGAAGATCGCGAGCACTTCTACACGTTTGCCGCCAAAGCAATGCGCATGATCCTGATCGACCATGCCCGCAGCAACCAGGCGAAGAGGCACGGAGGCAAGGCAGAACACGTTGCTCTGAATGATGAGATTCCCTGGGTCGATATTGGCAGCCCTCAGTTGCTGGAGCTGAACCGTGCCCTTGATGCACTCGCGCTGATTGATCCACAAAAGGTAAGCTGGTGGAACTACGCTACTTTCTCGGCTGCACTGCAGAGGAGACGGCAGCCCTGCTCAAGACCTCAAAAGCTACTGTCGATCGCGATCTGAAGTTCATCCGAACATGGCTCTATCGCCGCATGGAACCGGCTGCTGTTACTCGTCTCATCAGCCACTGAGTCACTTTGTGACTGGTTTGCGCCGTCTTCTATGACAAATAAGGGCAGGAGGGATTCGCTTGTCATTGGAAGAACCGAATGCGGGACAGCTGCGCCGGACGCAGGAGATCTTCCATGATCTTTTGAGTGTTGTGCCGGAGCGCCGTGAGGCCTTGCTCACTAGCCGGTGCTCGGGCGACACGGAGTTGATGGCTGAGTTGCGATCTCTGCTCGCTGCCTCCGAGGCGGAGGAAGCGCTCGCCTCTGTCCTCTCCATCAAACGGTCGCCCGGGCCGCGTCGCATCGACCGCTACACACTGGACCATCTGCTGGGTCGCGGCGGTATGGGTGCGGTTTATCTGGCGCATCGGGTAGACGGCCAGTTCCGTCAACAGGTGGCCATCAAACTGATCGATCTTCCGCTGGCCACGGACTTATTTCGAGAGCGGTTCGTGCAGGAACGTCAGATCCTTGCCGGTCTGGTGCATCCCTATATTGCCCACCTGCTCGATGGTGGCATTACCGACGCGGGGGAGCCGTTTCTGGCGATGGAGTACGTGGACGGGGTTTCTATCACCCAGTACTGCAGCGAACACAACCTCTCGCTGAAGCAACGCCTACAGCTCTTCCAGCACGTCTGCAGCGCGGTCCAGTTCGCGCATCAGAACCTTGTCGTGCATCGCGACCTGAAGCCGGACAATATTCTCGTGGTGAAAGACGGAACACCTCGCCTGCTGGACTTCGGTACCGCCAAGCTTCTTAGCGACGTAGAAAGCGGTGGTCCTGAATGGACTCGCCAGGGCCTTCAGGCCTTCACGCCGCAGTATGCCAGTCCTGAACAGGTGCTTGGCGATCCCATCACCACAGCCTCGGACATCTACTCGCTCGGGGTGCTGCTCTACCTCCTGATCGCAGGCGTTCATCCGTATCAACTGCAGGAGTTCACGACTGCAGAGATGCTGCGTCTTATCTGCAACGAGCAGCCTGCAAAACCCAGTACCCGCGCCAACGGTACGCAGCTCGACGGCGATATGGATGCCATCGTCATGAAGGCTCTGCGTAAAGAACCTGCGCAACGTTATGCGACAGTAGATCTTCTCGCAACCGACATACAGGCCTACCTCACTGGCCATCCAGTGCAGGCCCAGCGTGGCTCCTTCCGCTATCGTGCTGGCAAGTTTATTCGCCGTAATCGTGTCTCGATCACCGCTGCCTGCATCCTCGCGATCACCCTGCTGGCTGGCATAGCTGGCGTACTTTGGCAGTGGCGAGAAGCCAACCTGCAGCGGCGCAGAGCAGAAGCCCGCTCTGCAGACCTGCGCGAACTCAGCAATAGCCTGCTGACGGAGTTGGATACGGCACTCAAGGACATACCTGGCTCAACCGGTGCGCAGAAGTTGCTCATCACGCGCGTGCTTGAACACCTGGACCACATGGCGAAGGACGCACAAGGAGACCGCCAGGCCGAGCTCGATCTGATTGGCGCCTACACTCGACTGGGCGATCTACAGGGCAACTCCTATGCAGATAACCTAGCCGATAGTACGGGCGCTCTGAGGAGCTTCGACAAAGCATTGGCTCTGGCAAAGCCGTTGGTGGACGCCAACCCGCATGACCAGCAGGCACTTCGAGCGCTCGCCTCCGTAACCGAAGAACGCGGAGAAACCCTCAAGACGATGAACCGTACCGATGAGTCAGTAGCTGCACTACGATCAGCGGCCCGGACCTATGAGAATCTCATCGCTCTGCCTGGTGCGACACCTCAATTGATTCTGGAGGCTTCCACCGCCATTCAGACGCTGGGCGACGAACTCTCGGAAGATACGGGGCTTGGCGATACAGTAGCCGGGCTGGCCGCCTACCGCCGCTCACTTGCACTCGATGAGCGCGCCATCCAGATGGACCCAGCCTATCCCGCTGCACGGCGTGGTCCCGCCTACATGCACCTGCACATCGGCAACGTGCAGCTTGAAGATAATCCCGCAGAGGCCCTGAAGGAGTTCCACTTGGCGCTGCAGGTACTCGACTCCATGCCACCGGAAGATAAACAAAAGCTGATGCTCAAACGCTTGCATGCAACGCTTGTGCGCAAGGAAGCAGCAGCCTATGCCGAGATGGGACTTTACTCCCGCGCCATACCTTTATTCGAGCAAAGCAAGATTGCGTACCAGAACGCTCTGGATGCAAATCGCGATGGACAGCTTGCGCTCGGGGACATGCAGCGGCTATTGGATGCTGAAGCGCACAGCTACGAGTATGCTGCTCGTCCATCCCTGGCCGAAGACCGCAACGAGCGTCCACGAAACCTGCGTGCTGCGGCCGCACTGCTGGAGCAGGAGGCAGCGCTCGCCCGCAAGCTGCAAACACTGGACACTGAACACGGCGAATGGGATGTGGAGTTGGCTGATATCGTTACCCGGCTGCAAGCGGTACATCACGAACTGAATCCGAATACCGTTCCATCGGCAGCGTATCGGGATGCCATGGCTACGCTACAGCAGGTAGCCGATCAACCCCATGCCTCGCCGGAAGATCTCGATCTGGCAGCATCCGCATTCCTCGAGCGATCTCCTCGGTCTGCAAAGGATGGTCGACAAGCTGTGGCCTGGGCACAGAGAGCGGTCGACATGACGCATCACAATAATGCGAGCCTGCTGCTGATGCTGGCTCAAGCCCTCCGCGCGAACAACCAGACAGCCGAGGCAATGCAAACCGCAAAGGAAGCTCTATCGTTGGCACCAACAAAGCTGCATGAGCCGGGCAAGGTTCGCATCTGGCGGCTTCTGGCCATGGAAGCAGCCAGCTAACGTAGACGCAACGCCCTATCGTTTAGGAACGCTGGCCGGAATGGTGAAGGTGAAGACGGACCCCTGACCTGGCTGGCTAACGACATCGATCGTTCCATGGTGAGCTTCGACGATCGAACGACTGATGGGCAGGCCCATTCCGGTGCCGGTCGTTCCCTCACTATGCGCTCGGGCGCGATAGAACCGCTCAAAGATCAGCGACTGTTCCGCGGCATCAATTCCTATACCGCGATCGGCCACACTGACTGCAATCGCAGCTCCACGCTGTTCGGCAGAGATGACAATTGGCGTTTTGGGCTTGGAGTACTTTGCTGCGTTTTCCACGAGGTTACAGACCACCTTCTGCAGAAATTCTCTGTCTGCCAGCACAACGAACTCCGCAGGCACATCGACTCTGATAGCATGCTGATCCTTCACCCAGGAGCATACTTCACAGGCCTGCTCGATCAATGGCAGCAGTACAGTGGGGGCAAAATGCATCTGAATCTGTTGCGTATCCAACTGCGCCATCTCGACCGCCTCCGAGACCAGTCGATTGAGGCGATCGCACTCCTCATCGATAATGCTGAGCAGTTCGCGGCTGCTCTCGGAACCACCGCCGGTGTGCAATAGCGCCGTCGCCGCTCCCTTGATTGAAGTCAGCGGAGTCCGCAGTTCGTGGGTGACGGAGTCGATCATCAGCGTGCGTAGTCGCTCACTCTCCTTCGCGGCTTCGTTGTGGGCAACATTCTCCAGAGCCTGCGCGCGATCCATGGCGATCGAGATCAGCCCACCAATCGCTTCCGAGATTTTGTGCGACAGCGAAACCCCACGCAGCACCAAGAGCCCTCTGGGCCGCACACCAGTTCGTAGCGGAACCTGAATCTCATCCGCCTCGATATTGACCTCCGACAATGCCATGGAGAGTTGCCGCAGATGTGGAATCTCCCGCTCGGCCAGATCGTCGCGCCCCGCCTGATACAAGCGGTCGCCATCCAGCAGGTACAGCAGGCCGGACCTTGCTCCGGTTACGCTGGCCACCGCCGCCGGCATAGAGCTGACCAGTGTGACCACGCTCTCCGTCTGTAGCAACTCACGACTCAGACGCAGTAGAGTCTCTAATTCCTGCTGTCTGGAGCGTGCTTCCTGCGCCCGCTTGCGAGCACGTTCGGAGAGTCGGCTGGCGACGATGGCGGTCGTCAGAAACGTAAATAGAGCCAGCCAGTTCTGCGGATCGGAGATCGTAAACGTGCCGATGGGAGGAAGAAAATAGAAGTTGTAGAGTGCGGTCGCGATGACCGAAAGTACGACTGCGTAGCTCACGCCCCACTCCGCGGCCAGCAGCAGAATCAGGAGCAGCAGCGTCAGCGCAACCGTGGTCGGGTTCACGTGGATCCAGCGCCTGTAGACTAGTACAATTCCGGCCAGGGCGCTGGAAGACAGTATCCAGCGTGTGATCGGGATCAGGCGGCGCGAGTTCATGGGGGTAGTATACGGCGTGAGCGAAAAACGAAAATCGCCAGAGGACTGGCTGCTGACTTCTGAAACAGAGAAGCAGGGCGGTCGATTTAAGGTGTTTCTCGGCTACGCCCCTGGTGTCGGCAAAACCTTCAGTATGCTCAGCGAGGGTATCCGCCGCCGCAGCCGCGGAGAGGATGTCGTCGTCGGTATCGTTGAGACGCACGGGCGTGCTGGCACCGCGGAGCTTGCAGCGAAGCTCGATCAAGTCCCCCGCTGCGAGATCGACTACAAAGGAACACTTTTTACGGAGATGGATCTCAACGCCATTCTGGCGCGGATGCCCCAGGTCGTGCTGATCGACGAACTCGCGCACACCAACGTTGAAGGCAGTCGCTTTGCCAAACGGTATGAGGATGTTCTCTTTCTGCTCGACAACAAGATCGACGTACTCAGCACCATCAACATTCAACATGTGGAGAGTCTTGCTCCGCGGGTTCAGGCACTCACCGGCATCGGTGTGCGGGAGCAAGTGCCGGACTGGGTGTTGGATCGCGCCGACGAAATCGTCATCAGCGACCTTACGCCCGAAGCACTCGTCACCCGCATGCGCCGTGGCGATATCTATCCGATGGAACGCGTCGAACGCTCGTTGTCGAACTTCTTCCGCCGTGGCAATCTGATCGCTCTGCGCGAGATGGCACTCCAGCGTGTAACCCGTGCCGTGGATCGTACGCTCGACGAGTACGTCAAGCGGAAGCATCTTGGAGCCCACTGGACGGTTGCGGAGAAGATCGCGGTCTGCATCAGCTCCAATGCCCAGGCTCGCGATCTGATCGCTCGGGGAGCGCGATTGGCAGAGGCCCTGAACGCGGAGCTATATGTGCTGCATGTCGCTTCCGACCGCGATGAACTTCCCGAGCGCAAACGCATCCTTGCATCCAGTCTTCAATTTGCGAGTAACCTGGGCGCGACCATCGTGAACCTTACCGGCAGCGATACAGCGCGGGTTACCGCTGCCTTTGTACGAGAGCATCGCATCACCCAAGCAATCGTAGGCCGCTCCGCACTGCACGGACTCCGTAAATATATGTACTACCTGGGGATTCAGAAATTCATGTCCGAAACGCCCCACGTAGACTTGCATATCGTCACACAGGAGGAACATTGAAACGCATTCTGGTCGTAGATGATGAGCCGCAGATCACGCGGATGCTGCGCGCATCGCTCCAAAGCAGCGGCTACGACGTGCTGGTCGCAGGGAATGGGGCGGAGGCCTACAGCCGCTTTCTTACAGACCGTCCGGACCTTATCATCACCGATCTGGCCATGCCGGAGATGACCGGTCTGGACCTGACCCGTGCCGTCCGGCAACGCGCCCAGACGCCCATCATCGTGCTGAGTGTGCGCGACACCGATGTGATGAAAGTTACAGCCCTGGATGAAGGAGCGGACGACTACCTTACCAAGCCGTTCAGCATGTCGGAGTTGCTGGCACGCGTTCGTGCCCAACTACGCCGAACGACGGAGCAGGACGCGGTGGAAACTCAAATTGAGCTCGGCGACTTCACCATTGATATCGGCGCGCACTCCGTATTGGTACGCGGGCAGTCAGTCCATCTCACACCCAAGGAGTTTGACCTGCTGCTGCTCTTCGCTCGTTCACCGCATCGAGTGCTTACCCACAAAGTTCTCCTGCGCGGTATCTGGGGTTCTGCAGGAGACAATCAGCCAGAGTACCTGCGCGTACTGGTGGCCGGACTCCGGAAGAAGATCGAAAGCGGAGACACGCACCGATACATCCAAAGCGAACCCTGGATCGGATATAGGTTTGAACCCGATCCAGCCTCGGCCATGGTCGACCCCACCGAACTTACAACTTCTTAACGAATTTTCAACGGACTTTCTACCGTACGTACCTTTCTACTCAGATGGAAAGGTATCGTCATGCCCTGCTGCACCGGTTCACTTGAGTCGCGAGCACCTCTCCTCGACGCAGACCAGGCCGTTCGTATTCCTTACCCCCGCTACCGACGTCAACCGAATGCTCTCCTAGTTCACCGATGCACACGGGCAGCTACCCGCGTGCGATGGAGCCCTACTATGGATCTTGTTTCCCTTACCCTGATCGCAACTCTGTTTGTGCTTAGCGCGGCCTATGTCGGGGCCTGTAGCCGACTGAGCGGAGCACGCACATGATTCTCAATTCGTCTTTGCTGATCGTTTCGGCGGCACTCCTCGCTTATCTCGTCTATGCCCTGCTGCGTCCGGAGAAGCTTTAAATGTCACTCAATGGCTGGTTGCAAATCGCCCTGTTCATCACCCTCGTACTGTTGCTGGCGAGACCGATGGGCAGCTACATCACGCAGGTGTTCGGACGGCGCAGAACGTTGCTCGACCCCATTCTGGTACCGTGCGAACGCGTACTCTATCGCATCACCGGCATCGATGCAGCCCACGAAATGCGCTGGACGGAGTATGCCGGATCGATGCTTGTCTTCAGCGCCGCAACACTGGTGCTGACGTATCTTGTCGAGCGCCTGCAGCACCTGTTGCCGCTCAACCCACAACATCTTCCTGGGGTCGAATCGGCACTGGCACTCAACACTGCGATCTCCTTCACGACCAATACCAACTGGCAGGCCTACACGCCGGAATCCACCATGAGCTACCTGACCCAGATGTTGGGCCTTGCAACGCATAACTTCTGGTCAGCCGCTGTTGGCATGGCGTTAGCGATGGCATTGGTGCGCGGCATTGCACGACGCGAATCGAAGACGCTTGGGAACTTCTGGGTCGATCTCACGCGTGGGACTTTCTGGATTCTGCTGCCGATGTCCGCAGTCGTGGCACTTGCTCTGGTATCGCAGGGAGTCATCCAGAACTTCAAGCCCTACGACTCCGTGAAGCTTCTTCAAGCCCAGCAGTTAGTTGGCAGTGACGGCAAGCCAACGACCATCACAACCCAGACCATTCCTCAGGGACCCGTTGCCTCTCAGGAAGCGATCAAGATGCTCGGCACGAATGGTGGTGGATTCTTCAATGCAAATAGTGCCCATCCGTTCGAAAATCCTACCCCCTTGTCGAACCTACTGCAGATGCTCTGCATCTTCCTACTGCCCGCCGGTCTCGTTGTGTCGCTCGGGCAGATGGTTGGCTCACCCCGGCATGGCTGGGCGGTGCTGGCAGCGATGCTCATCTTCTGGTTCGCTGGAACGCTGGTCTGCTACTGGGCAGAGGTGCAGCCCAACCCGCTGCTCCACGGAGTCGATCAGCACGTCTCGATGCTGCAGTCCGGCGGCAACATGGAGGGCAAGGAAGTTCGTTTTGGTATCGCCAACTCTACGCTGTTTGCAACTGTGACCACCGATGCCAGTTGCGGCGCCGTCAACAGCATGCACGACAGCTTCATGCCTATCGGCGGCATGGTTCCCATGATCAACATCCTGCTCGGAGAGGTCGTCTTCGGCGGTGTCGGCGCAGGGTTATACGGCATGCTCGTCTTCGTGGTGATTGCAGTCTTTATCGCCGGACTGATGGTTGGACGCACTCCCGAGTATCTCGGCAAAAAGATCGAAGCCTATGACGTTCAGATGTGCATGTTGTACGTACTCATCTTTCCACTTGTGATCCTGGGACTCTCTGCCGTGACCGTACTGATGCCGCATCTGGGTCTTAGCAGCCTGAGCAACCACGGCCCGCACGGCCTCTCGGAGATTCTCTATGCCTACACCTCGGCAACGGGCAACAATGGCTCCGCCTTTATGGGCCTGAATGCGAACACTCCCTGGTACAACTACTCGCTCGCCGTCGCCATGTTTTTTGGTCGTTACATGATGATTGTTCCGATGCTGGCCCTCGCGGGCAGTCTTGCCGGCAAGAAGATCGTTCCCGCTTCCGCAGGTACTTTTCCTGTGACGACACCTCTTTTTACGGTGCTGCTGGCCGGCGTCATTCTCATCGTCGGAGCACTCACCTTCTTTCCTGTACTTAGCCTGGGGCCAGTGCTCGAGCACCTGTTGCTACGCGCCGGACACACCTTTTAGAGAGCACACCATGATGGCTTCACACTCCCAACGACGCTCACTGTTCGACGCTCAACTCGTCCGCCGCGCCGCGGTGGATGCACTCGTCAAACTCGACCCGCGACTGATGATGCGGAATCCGGTGATGTTTGTCGTCGAGATTGGCAGCATCCTCACCTCAACTCTGCTGATCGTCGACGCCTTGCATCATCGTGGCAGCTTCAGTTTTAATCTGCAGATCACCGTCTGGCTATGGTTCACCGTACTCTTTGCAAACTTCGCCGAGGCGATGGCCGAGGGCCGTGGCAAGGCCCAGGCCGATGCACTCCGCCAGGCTAAATCCGAAACCACCGCCTATCGCCTGATCAACGGAGTCGTGCAGGAGATCGCCAGTTCTCAACTCCGGGTCGACGATCTCGTTCGCGTCACGGCCGGCCAATTGATTCCCGGAGATGGTGAAGTAATCGAAGGTGTCGCGTCGGTCGATGAGTCCGCCATCACCGGCGAATCGGCCCCCGTCATTCGTGAGGCAGGAGGAGACCGCTCCGCTGTCACCGGTGGCACGCGTGTGCTCTCCGACAGGATCATCGTTCGGATAACGTCCAACCCCGGCGAGACCTTCCTCGACCGCATGATCGCACTCGTGGAAGGCGCAGAGCGACAGAAGACTCCCAACGAGATCGCACTCAACATTCTGCTCGCCGGCCTTACCATCGTCTTTCTGCTTGCCGTCGTCACCCTACAGCCCTTTGCTATGTATTCGGGCGCACCACAGACGGTCTTCGTTCTCATCGCGCTGTTAGTCTGCCTCATCCCTACCACGATCGGTGGACTGCTCTCCGCAATCGGAATTGCCGGTATGGACCGCCTGGTGCAGCACAACGTATTGGCGACGTCTGGCCGTGCGGTCGAAGCAGCCGGTGACATCAACACGCTGCTGCTCGACAAGACGGGCACCATCACCATCGGCAACCGTCAGGCCGCTGAGTTTGTACCAGCACCCGGCATCAGTGCAGATCATCTGGCCGATGCCTCCCAGCTTTCTTCCCTATCCGACGAGACGCCTGAAGGTCGCTCCATCGTCGTGCTGGCCAAAGAGCAGTTTCATCTGCGCGGTCGCGAGTTGGGCACGCTCCATGCCGAGTTCATTCCCTTCTCCGCAACCACGCGCATGAGTGGTATCGAAGTTGAAGGCCGCAGTATCCGAAAAGGTGCTGTGGATGCCATTACGAACTACCTGCAGCAACATGGCTCCAACATGCCCGCAGGGGTGCTGGAGAGCGTGCAGCAGATCGCACGCAGTGGGGGCACGCCGCTTGTCGTTGCAGAGAACTTCCAGGCGCTCGGAGTCATTCACCTGAAGGATGTGGTGAAGGGCGGCATGCGAGAGCGCTTCGACCAGTTGCGCGCCATGGGTATTCGTACCGTCATGATCACCGGCGACAACCCGCTCACCGCAGCCGCCATTGCACGCGAAGCAGGTGTCGATGACTTTCTTGCCGAGGCCACACCCAAGGACAAGATGGACCTGATTCGCCGTGAGCAAGCCGATGGAAAGCTCGTTGCCATGACCGGAGACGGCACCAACGACGCACCCGCACTGGCTCAGGCCGATGTAGGGGTTGCCATGAACTCCGGCACGCAGGCCGCCAAGGAGGCGGGTAACATGGTCGACCTTGACTCCAACCCAACCAAGCTCATTGAGATTGTAGCCATCGGCAAGCAGTTGCTGATGACGCGCGGCGCACTCACCACGTTCTCCATCTCCAACGATGTTGCCAAATACTTTGCCATACTGCCCGCCATGTTCGCTGGAGTCTTTCCTGTGCTCAACGCGCTCAACATCATGCATCTACACAACGCGCAGTCGGCCATTCTCTCTGCGGTCATCTTCAATGCACTAATCATCGTGGGGCTCATCCCGCTTGCACTGCGAGGCGTCGGCTATCGGCCCATGTCCGCAGATGCACTCCTGCGCCGCAACCTGCTCGTCTATGGACTCGGCGGGCTAGTCGTCCCGTTTGTCGGAATCAAAGTGATCGATCTCGTCATCACAGCACTGCATCTTGCATAAGGAATCCGTATGAAGAAGCACATCATCACCGCTTGCCTGTACACGGCCAGCACCGCAATTCTGCTGGGAGTGGTCTATCCTGTCGGAATCACCATCCTGGCGAAGGCTTTCTTCCCGAAGCAGGCGAGTGGCCAACTGATCGTCCGCGATGGTCAAGCGATCGGCTCCCGCTTGATTGGACAGCCGTTCGATAGCCCCACCTATTTTCATGGTCGGCCTTCGGCAGCGGGTGTGGGCTACGATGCAACGGCATCGTCCGGCTCTAATCTTGGCCCCACCAGTCAGCCCCTGGTTGACCGCATCCATGCCAGCGTGCAGCAGGAGAGCTATGGTATGCCCGTGCCCATCGACCTGATCACCGCATCCGCATCCGGTCTGGACCCAGACATCAGCCCCGCCGCCGCCCTGTATCAAATTCCCCGCGTCGCACGCGAGCGGCACATGTCGCGCACTGTGCTTCAGCAACTGGTCATCCAGCACATCCGGCCACGCCAGTTTGGACTGTTGGGCGAGCCGACCGTCAATGTACTGGAGCTCAACCTGGCTCTCGACCAAATCAAGTGAGGACTCCGCCAGAGAACCAGACCATGTAGCCCTCAACGCGGAACCAACAGGCCGTGCTTTAATAAGCGAGTAAAGTCATACTCAGATGGTGCGACGACTCTACCCCACGGCTGGTGCATGAACGCAATTGAGTTTTCTTTGTTGATCGGCATGGCCTCGCTGGTGGCCGGGTTCCTGGGCTCCTTGACCGGACTGGGTGGCGGCGTCGTCATCGTCCCTCTGCTGGCCCTGGCGTTCAAAGTAGACATCCACTACGCCATCGGGGCCTCGCTGGTCTCGGTGATCGCCACGTCGTCCGGTTCGGCCGCTGCCTACGTTCGCAAAGGCTACTCCAACATTCGTATCGGCATGTTGCTGGAGATTGCCACCACTATGGGTGCAATCCTGGGTGCGTTTCTGGCTGCCGGCACTCCCACCAAAGCCATCGCCATCGTCTTCGGGATGGTTCTGCTTTTTTCCGCAGCGGCTTCCATGCGCAAACGCAACCCGCCGCCAGCCGATGAACCGAAAGACCGACTAGCCAGCATGCTCCGGCTTGACGGCAGCTATCCCGACGATGGCGTCAAGCACCCGTACCATGTTCGTCGCGTCCCACTCGGCTTCGGCCTGATGTTCGGTGCGTGCACACTCTCCGGACTACTCGGCATCGGCTCAGGCGCAGTCAAGGTGCTCGCGATGGATGAGGCCATGCTCATCCCATTCAAAGTGTCGACGACCACCAGCAACTTCATGATCGGCGTAACCGCGGCTGCCAGCGCGGGCATCTACCTGAGCCGTGGATATATTGATCCGGCAATCGCGATGCCGGTGACGCTTGGCGTTCTGGCCGGGTCCATGTTGGGAACCCAATTTCTGATGCGCGCCAAGACCAAAGCCATTCGAATCATCTTCGCCGTGGTCATCGCACTGCTCGGCCTGGAGATGATCTACAGCGGCCTCACAGGAAGGCTCTAAATGGAACAACCGGCACCCATCGATCGCGATGATTTTGTAATGAACGACGACACGATTCTCGACATCAGGATCGGCATGCTGCTCAAGATCGGCATGCTCACCTCTGCAGCAGTGATCCTGCTGGGCGGAGTGCTATTTCTGCTGCACCACGGCCACTCCACACCCAACTACACGGTCTTTCATGGCGTGCCCGACAACCTGAACAGCCTTGCCGGGATCGCTGCCGGCGTTCGCCACGGCAACGATCTCGCCATTATTCAACTGGGCATGCTGCTCTTGATTGCCACTCCGGTTGCGCGCGTCGTGTTCTCTATCTTTGCCTTCCTCAGTGAGCGCGACTATCTGTACGTCACCATCTCGACCATCGTGCTGGCCGTGCTGCTCTACAGCCTCATCTGGCACTAACTTCGTCTACACGCTGCGGCCAGCACCGTGCAGAGATGGGGAACCTACCGCGTATTATCCGGTGCAATCTGGATGCAGGTGAGATAGCAACTCGTGGCAACCTGCAGCAAACCGTCTTCCGCAAACTGGGCAAAGTGATCGCGCAAGGCACGCTGCATACCGTCATACTTTGGATGGCCCGGCATGGGTGCCACGGAGAGCGACTGGGTCTGCCCCAGTAACTCCTCCAGCGTCAACAGCTGCTGCCGGTCGATCGACTCGCGGATGACCCTGCCCCCCGGAGAAAACAGCTCCGCCTGGTCGTACGCGCGATACCCCTCGATCACCGCGCGATAGTCCACCCCGTGCTCCAGCAGGATCTGCTCGTACGCCTCTTCCTGCGCCGTATCGCGCCTCCCTCTGCGTAGCGTGGCCAGGACCACCCAACCGCCCGGTCGCAGTATGCGCAAGAACTCTCTGTGGGTTGGCTCTGGATCGAACCAATGGAACGCCCGCCCCGCGGAGATGAAATCGACCGACGTGTCCTGCAGCGTCGTCGCTTCCGCGGTTCCGTCGACCAGCGTCAAGCGCGGGAAGGCTGCTTGCAGTCGGCTACAGGATGCACGCATTTCGGCATTGGGTTCCACTGCAATCACTGCATTACCGTTGGCCAGAAACAGCTCCGCGAGCATGCCCGTACCTGCGCCGATATCGGCCACCACATCGTCGGCGAGCAGCCCACAGTGCTGCTGCAACCGTGCGATCAGCTCTACCGGATAACGCGGCCGGTAGCGCTCGTAGTCATCCACACGGCCGTTGAAGCGCTGTGCAACATCTCTT
>DAICZO010000113.1 GCA_027311125.1 Acidobacteriaceae bacterium | reverse complement strand
GGGCAGGGCGCAATTCGGGTCCTACTGGCGGGCTTTGATGGAAGTCACTGATGGTAAAGGGTCTTGAGCCGATGTTGGGGAAGTGAGGCTATTCATGGTGCTGGTAAAAGGGGTTTGGTAGGCGTAAGATTGCGACCGACGACAAAGTTGCTGCATCAAAAGAAGGAAATCTGATACGAGGACACTCAAATGCCTAGTGATTTTGTAAGTGTTATAAGTCCGACCGCGAACAAGGGGACAGAGGGCAGTACCGAAGAGGTACGCGGCTCGCGCTCGATTCCTGTGCTGCCGGTTCGCGATACTGTGTTGTTTCCTCATGCGGTGTTGCCATTAACGGTGGGTCGGGAGAGTTCAATTCAGCTGATTCAGTCGCTGGGCGAGGAGAAAGCGATTCTGGTAGTGGCGCAACGCGATGCCCGACAGGATGCTCCTGTGGCAGCGGACCTGTATGCGGTGGGAACGCGGGCGACGGTGCATAAGGTTGTAAAGATGCCGAACCAGAGCCTATTTGTGTTTACCGAGGGCAATGAGCGGGTGCATCTGGGAGAGTTCTCGCAACTGACGCCATTTATGACTGCGGAGTACGAGCCGATCGTGGAGGTGGAGCCAGAGAAGTCTCCGGAGGCGGAGGCGCTACAGCGGAATGTGGTGAGCCAGTTCCAGACGATTGTGACCTCGTCGGCTACGCTGTCGGACGATCTGCAGACGATTGCGATCAATATCGACGAGCCGGGGCGGCTGGCTGACTTTATTGCTTCGTCGCTGCCGTTTTTGACGACGACGGATAAGCAGGAGTTGCTGGAGACGCCGGATGTGACGGCACGTTTGGAACGCATCAACAAGCACCTGGCGAAGGAGCTGGAGGTGCAGCAGTTGCGTAACAAGATTCAGACGGAGGTACAGGACTCGGTGCAGCAGTCGCAGCGGGACTACTACCTGCGGGAGCAGTTGAAGGCCATCCAGAAGGAGTTGGGCGATCTGGACGATACGCAGAAAGACATTGCTGAGCTGAAGGAAAAGATTGAAGCTGCGGGGATGCCTGAGGATGTGAAAAAAGACGCTCTGAAGGAACTGGGGCGGTTGAGCCGGATGAATCCTGCAGCGGCTGATTATGGCCTGACGCGGACGTATGTGGAGTGGCTGGCGGTGCTGCCGTGGGCGAAGACGTCTTCTGGCGAGGTGGATATCGTAAAGGCGAAGGAGATTCTGGACCAGGATCACTATGGGTTGAAGAAGGTAAAAGACCGGATTCTGGATTATCTTTCGGTGCGGCGCTTGAAGCCGGATATGAAGGGGCCGATTCTTTGCTTTGTCGGGCCTCCGGGTGTGGGTAAGACGTCGCTGGGGCGGAGCATTGCGCGGGCGCTGGATCGCAAGTTTTCGCGCATCTCGCTGGGCGGCATGCATGATGAAGCGGAGATTCGTGGACATCGGCGGACGTACATCGGTGCGTTGCCGGGGCAGATTATTCAGCACCTGAAGCGGGTGGAGGTAAAGGACCCGGTGTTCATGTTGGATGAAATTGATAAGTTGGGTCGAGACTTTCGGGGCGATCCGGCGAGCGCGTTGCTGGAGACCCTGGACCCGGAGCAGAACAATACGTTTCGGGATAACTATTTGGACCAGCCATTCGATCTGAGCAAGGTTTTGTTCATTTGCATGGCGAACCAGTTGGATACGATTCCGGGGCCGTTGCTGGATCGTATGGAGATTATTGAGTTGACGGGCTACACGGAGGAGGAGAAGGCAAATATTGCTGTGAAGTATCTGATTCCACGCCAGACGAAGGAGAACGGGATTACAGAGGAGCAGGTGGAGTTCCCGCTGGAGAGCGTGCATCTGATTGCGCGGCACTATACGCGGGAGGCCGGAGTTCGCAAGCTGGAGCAGCAGATCGGTACGGTGTGCCGGAAGGTTGCACGCCGGATTGCAGAGGGTAAGAGTGAGAAGGTCGTGATTACGCCGGAGATCGTGCATGAGTTTCTGGGCGGCATCAAGGTGCGCGTGGAGACAGAGATTGCGACGCGGACCAAGCGTGCGGGTGTGGCGGTAGGGCTGGCATGGACTCCGGCAGGCGGCGATGTGTTGTTTATCGAAGCGAACCGGATGAAGGGCAAAGGCAGCTTTACGATCACGGGACAGATTGGCGAAGTGATGAAGGAGTCGATGCAGGCTGCGCTGACGTGGGTGCGGTCGAATGCGGCGGCTTTGGGTCTGGATGAAGACTTTACCAAGGATACGGATCTGCATATCCATGTGCCTGCGGGAGCGATCCCGAAGGACGGTCCGAGTGCTGGGGTAACGATGGCGACGGCGCTGGTGAGTCTGCTGACGGATACGCCGGTGCATCCGCTGACAGCGATGACGGGCGAGATCACGCTGAGTGGCAATGTGCTGCCGGTTGGCGGGATCAAGGAGAAGTTTCTGGCAGCCAAACGAGCCGGTGTCCGGGACGTGATTTTGCCGACGGAGTGCAAGCAGCAGGTGGAAGAAGACCTGACGGCTGAGCAGACGTCGGGGGTGACAATCCACTACGCTGATCGGATTGAAGATGTTCTGGCCGTGGCTTTGCCGAAGACGCAGACCGAAGTGGTCCATGACAAGGAAGTCCGCGAGGAGTTGTTGCACGCTACCGTGTAGGCTTCGGGAGTAGTTTTGCGGTAGTGAGGATGGCGGTCTGGCTTTGGCTGGACCGCCATTTTGTGTTTTAGGGCTGGCAGGGGTGGGGTGGAGTTATGCTTGCAGTATGCGTGTACGAATGCTGTATTTCGGGATGTTGAAAGAGTTGTTGGGAGTGGATCAGGAGACGGTGGAGGTGCCTGTCGGCACCACGGTGGAGGGGGTGCTGAGCATTTCACGGCTACGGTCGTCTAACGAAAGTGAGATTTGGAAGTCGCTGGCGGTGGCGATTAATCGCGAGTATGCCCAGCGGAGTGTGGAGTTGCGTGAGGGGGATGAGGTGGCACTATTGCCGCCGGTGAGCGGTGGGCTGGATGGATCGGGAACGTACGAAGAAAGACAGGACGCATGAGGATCGAGATTGTCGACGAGGTTATTGCCGCGGACAGGATTGTGGCTGAGATGAAGGCTGGTGCGGATGGTGCAGTGTGCGTGTTTGACGGCATTGTGCGGGACAATACGCGCGGACGGAAGACGCTGCATCTGGATTACGAAGCGTATCGCGAGATGGCACTGGAGCAGATGACGACGCTGGCAGCGGAGGCAGTGACGAAGTATGGGGTTCGCGATGTGGCAATCGTACATCGGCTAGGGCGTCTGGTGGTAGGCGAGACCAGCATCTTGATTGTGGTGTCGTCGGCGCATCGTGGTGCGGCGTTCGATGCTTGCCGATGGCTGATTGACACGTTGAAGAAGACGGTTCCGATCTGGAAGAAGGAGCAGTTTGTGGATGGGGCAATTTGGGCGGATGGCGAGCCTTTCCCTGAGGGTATTGTTCCTTCGGTGGTAGTAGAGGCCGGTGCGCAATTGGCGGATGGCGAGCCCTTTCCTGAGGGTATTGTTCCTCCGGTGGTAGTACAGGCCTGTGCTCAATTGGCGGATGGCAAGCCCTTCCCTGAGGGTATTGTTGCTCCGGTGGTGGAGGGGACGCAGGGATGAAGGTGGGCGGGCTGTGGCTGGGAGTTATTTGGTTGATGCTGGGTGGCCTGGGGCGGTTTGAGTGTCTGGCGCAGGCTCCGATCGAGCGGCGTGTTCCTGAGGAGGTGCCGACTATTCGGGTGGAGACGCGGCTGGTGAATGTGGCGGTGAATGTGGTGGATGCGAAGGGTGCTCCGGTGGCGGGGTTGGGGCGGGATGACTTCGAGATACTTGAGGACGGCAAGCCGCAAAAGATCGCGATTTTTGAGAAGGAGTCTTCGGCGCCGTTGTCGATAGTGTTGGCGATCGATGCGAGCGAGAGCGTGTTGCGCAACGAGCGACTGGAGCGGGACGCTGCGAAGCACTTTGTGCGAGCGCTTCTGCGTGATCAGGACGAGTTAGACCTGATGGATTTTTCGGATACAGTTCGGGAGATTGTTCCGTTTACCAATGAGAAAAAGAAGATTGAAGCTGGGCTGGGTGAGTTGAAGCATGGGCAGGAGACGTCGTTATACGACGCAATCTATCTGGGGTCGCAACGCCTGGCAGGGACCAAGGGGGACGAGGGCCGTCGGCGGGTGCTGGTACTGATTACCGATGGCGGAGATACAGCACACGGTTCGCGTTATACGCAGGCGTTGGAGCAGGCGCAACGAGCGGGGGCGATGGTGTACTCGCTGATCATTGTGCCGGTGTATGCGGATGCTGGGCGCAACACGGGGGGCGAACATGCACTGATCCAGATGGCCGACGACACCGGGGGCAAGTACTACTACGTGGTGGAGCCCAAGGATTTGGTGCCGGCGTTTGCGAAGGTGTCGGACGATCTGCGGACCCAGTATGTGCTGGGATATTATGCACCGCAGTTGGAGAAGGACGGGGCCTACCGGACGATCAAGATTCGGATGAAGGATGCGGCGCTGCAGGGAAAGTACAGCTTGCGCTTCCGAACGGGCTATTATGCGGATGCTCCGTAGCGGTGGCAGGGGGCGAATGGACTAAGCTGGTGGGAGAGGATCTTGATGAGAAAAGCAGAAAAGCGGTTTGAGTTTGCACATGTAGCGGAGGGAATTGCACGGCAGGCGGGTGGGTTGCTGCGTGGTTTTTACGAAAAAGGCGTGACCGCAGAGTACAAGGGGGATGTTGACCTGGTCACCGAGGCCGATCGAGCCAGCGAGGAGTTGATTGTGGCTCGCCTGAAGGCTGCGTTTCCGGACCATGGAATCTACGGGGAGGAAGGCACGCGAGATCGCCTGGATGGGGAGTATCGGTGGTATGTCGATCCGCTGGACGGGACGACGAACTTTGCTCATGGGTTTCCCGTGTTCTGCGTGGTTTTGGGGTTGGAGCGACGACCGGCGGGGCTGGCTGCGGATGCGGATGGAGAGATGGTCGCGGGAGTTATTTACGATCCGCTACGGGACGAGATGTTTGCGGCGGAAAGAGGCAAGGGCGCCTGGCTGAATGGACGGCAGATCCATGTGTCGAAGACTGCGACACTGCAAGAGTCGCTGACGGGGACTGGTTTTCCTAGTCATAAGCGGCACGACAGCCCGAACATACATTTTTATCAGGAGATTACCCTGCGGTCGCATGGAGTTCGTAGGGCCGGTTCAGCGGCACTGGATCTGGCGTATGTGGCGTGCGGTCGGATGGATGGGTACTGGGAGTTCAACCTGAATCCGTGGGACACTTCGGCCGGGTATCTGATGGTGGAGGAGGCGGGTGGAACGGTAACGCACTTTGATGGCGGGAAGTTTACGCTCGACAGCCGAGAGGTGCTGGCGACGAACGGGCTGATCAAACAAGAGCTACAGCATATTTTCACTGAGATGTTTGCGGGGAGAGGTCTGGAGCCGATTCCGACACCGGCAGAGTTTGCGCGTCGGCGGGCAGAGGCGGCGGGGAAGTAGGGCAATCGGATTGGATTTGCAGGATGGCCGCGATGTGCTGCTAGAATCGAGGTCTAGGTATAAATCAGCAGTAATTTTCAGGACGAGGTAAGGGAGACAGAGATGGCATATGTGATTGCGGAACCGTGCATCGGAACAAAGGACACAGCTTGTGTGGATGCCTGTCCGGTGGATTGTATTCATCCCAAGAAGGATGAGGCTGGCTACGGTGAGACGGAGCAGCTTTTTATCGACCCAGTAGAGTGCATCGACTGCGGCGCTTGCGTTCCGGTTTGCCCGGTTTCAGCGATCTATGCTGGTGATGATCTGCCTGAAAAGTGGGCAGCCTTCCAGGAGAAGAACGCCGAGCACTACGGACGCTAGTCGACGGACGGCACAGGAAGCTTCAAGACGCGTAGCCTCAGGGCTGCGCGTTTTGTTTTGCCAGGAGCAGGGTTGGGGAATGATACAGCGGCAAGGTGAAGCGATCGTACTGCGAACGTGGCCGTTTCTGGAGGCGGACCTGCTGGTGAGTCTGTTTACTCGGGAGCAGGGACGCGTGAAGGGGGTGGCGCGCCATGCGCTGCGGAGTCGGAGACGTTTTGGCGGAGCGCTGGAACCGATGACGCATGTGCGGGCGACCTATGCCGAGAGGCCGCGGCAAGAGTTGGTGAGGCTGGATGCGTTCGAGATACTATCCTCGCCGTTGTCACGGCCGATTGATTATGCTCGGACGGCTGGGCTGGAGTTAGTGGCTGAGGTGCTGGAAGAGGTGCCGGAGGGGGCGGTGGATGATGCGGTGTTCCGCTTGTCGCTGGCCGTGCTGGACGAGATGCAGGTGGGCCGGGTGTGGATGCCGGTGACTTATTTTTGCTTGTGGATGAATCGACTGATGGGGTGGATGCCAGAGTTGGGACATTGCGTGGTGTGTGGGTTGGATTTGAAGGGTGGAACGGTGTGGTAC
>DAICZO010000111.1 GCA_027311125.1 Acidobacteriaceae bacterium | reverse complement strand
GAGAGGCGCTTGGCCGTCGAAACACGAAGGCACAAGATATCGCGTTGGTCTATCAGAGTTTTTGCAATGGCGGAGGTGAGTTGTGGCAGTTGCTGGAGAGGTAAATCAAGCAATAGCCCGACTTTACCAGCCCCGAGGCGCAGATGTGGCTCCCAGCCGCTCTGGGCGCGGGCTTTTGAAGATCCAGGCAGTATGACCTAATTGTGGAGAAATCGGTCTAGGCCGAGGACGGAAGCCAATTTTTTCTGTCGGTCGTTGATCTTGGAAAGCTGGGTCTGGACGACGGGTTCCTTCGAGCGCTGCGGCACCGGGTAGAGGAGAGTGACTTCGTTAATCTCTGTAAGTTGGTTCATCATCTCCACGATGCTGAGCACGATGCCGGACTGAGCCAGCTTGCGGCGCAGCAGATTGAGGATCATCAGTGCCAGGACACAGTAGAAGGCGTGTACGCGCAGCTTCTGGTCGGTCCAGTGGAAGGTGGGACGGAAGCTGAGGTAGCGAGGATCTTTTAAACGACGAAAGTCCGCTTCCACGTGATGCTGGGCACGGTATGCCAGCACGATCTGTTCATCGCTCCAGTCCTGCCCGTGATCGGTGAATAAGATCGTCTTTCCCATGAACATGGATTTCAGTTTCCGATATTCGGCCTCGCGGAACTGGAAGCGCAAGCGGGGTAGGCCCTCCCGGGTTTTTGTCAGTTGGGTGGAGAACAGGTCCTTCATGTGCCTGCCGCACAGGATTTCTTTCACGTTGTTCTCGATTCCAGCGACGGTGGGCTTCTTGCCGCGATCCTCCGGCCGGGTGCGTTGAAGCTTATCCTGCAACTTCTCCAGCTTGCGTTTCCGTTTGTTAATTTCCCGGGTCAGAGTCTTCTGCTGGGCGTTAAACAACTGCTGATTAAAGGTAACCAGGACCGTACGGTTCCGATCGAAGACCTTCTTTTCGGTGCGATAGGCCCAAACCGCGGGCAGCTGGGATCGATCCAGACGACGCATCTGCTGTCGTTGAATGGCCATCAGATCTTCATGCTGGGTGGGCACCAGAGAGCCGACAAAATGCACCGGGCCCTGCTCCACCAGATCGAGGTTTACTTCCGAGTTGTTTCCTTTGTCGAAGACCAGTGTGATCTGGTCTACCTCTTGTGACAGAGCACGGCAACGGGCAAACAACTGATCGACCACACTGTGAAACATCACGGAATCGTGCTGATTGCCTGCATAGGTGTGATGCAGCAAGGGTACGTCGCCATCGGTGGTGGCCAAGACGGCCAGACCAAGCAGCCGCAGGTTGTCGTGGCCTTGTTTGGCATGACCGCGCTGCGGCAGTTTCGCTCGCTGGTTGAAGCTGTCCAGAAAGGTGAAGAAATTGGTGGCGTCAAAAAGCAGACAGTTCAGATCGAGGCCGAAGCGGGTAACCGCATTCTGTGCCAGTTCCTGTTCGATGGCGGCGACCTGATCGCTGCTGATCCGCTCCATGTTGTCCCAGAATCGCTGACTGGTGAGTTGATTGGCAGTCAGCGGCAGGAGGCGTGCCAGCACCGTCTTCTCATACCAGGAGCCGATCTGCGATTTGCTTGTAGGCGCGACACAACGGTTCAGGGCAGCCAGCAAAAGATACTGCCCGACCGACGGGCCCTGGTGACCGCGTTTCGGCACGTGGCGATCCACCGTAGCGACAACATCCAAAGCCTCGGCGATGGAGTAGGCTGCGACCGATCCGCCAAATTCCCGTATCGAGATTTCTTCGACCTTGGGACGGACGAGGCGCTCCTTGATGCTCTCCGCGGAACCGAGATAGATGGTTCGGACGATTTTAGGCTTGCCGTTCACCCGCTGGGACTCGCGCAGGTAGTAGTACGGCTTACCGTGCACGATCTTTTTGGTGAGGCTTGCCATCTTTAGTTCGGTCATACAATACCATCAAAGCGGGATCTCTCCGAGTGTCGAATCATGTTTATCTTGTCGGTTGAATCAGCCTAGATACTGGTCTATACTGTCAATAGTGAATCTTCTCCTCGTTGAGCATGAAAGCCATCGTGTTAGGTCATACGAAGAAGCCGCCTCAACCTGGACGGCGTTGGCCGCTCAAACCCGCTCCAGATGCGGTCAGGAGAGGATTTTGGCGCTGGGGAAACCCGCTTCAATTGGCTTGGGGCGGTAAACTCGGGCTAGATCATCCAGCCAGCCGCGCCGGATGGTCGTCACGCGAGAAGCGCCGCAGATCGGCGACAGGAATCATTAACCGCATACCGATTCGGCGAGCAATCAACAGCTTATTGGCGACAAGCTAGCCTGGACGGCAAACTTCCTGGGAACCGATTCCGCGCGAGAGGCGCGAACCCGCATCAAAGCAGCCATATAGG
>DAICZO010000110.1 GCA_027311125.1 Acidobacteriaceae bacterium | reverse complement strand
CGTGTGATTCGTCCCCTTGGGGCTATACACAACGACCTGTGTTGGGATGACGGTATTCTCGGCATGGAGGAGAAGCGATTGCTCGGGGGAAAGGTGCCAAGTCTCGCCGAATCGTTCATTGAAATACGTTGCGCAGAACTCCCAAAAGGAGGCGTACCAGGGTGTGCTGTCGCCGGCGCGCGCATTCGGGCTTGAGGACATCAGCCAGCCCTTGATTACCTCCCGGAGGAATCCGTTCCGTAGAAGCCTTTCTCGATGCGTGCGGGTCAGTTCCTTCGACCGAAACACACGGCGTCCCTTCGTCTGGAGGGCTCGAAGTGCCGTGAGGGATTCAGCAAGCTTTTCGTTTGGTTTCGGCATCTTTGCCTCGCAGGTACGATCACAAGCAGTTGCGCAGTGCAGACACAAGCATATTGCGTCGCGCAAATACAAGCAAATAGCGTTGTGGGCTTACAAGCGTAAAGCGTTGAACCTGCCGGCAACTTGGGCAGCGTTCTCTTACGAAAAAGGGCAGAGGCCGTGGGTTCGATCTGGGTGACATGGCTTCCAGAATTGACAGAGTTAGGGGAGCAGGCGCTCCGGCAGCCGCCTAACGAACTGAGTGCCTCCGGCGGAACTTTGCGACGTTTTCGAACCCATGTCCTTCGCCGAACTGCGGCAGAAGTCGAGCGCGAAATCGCCAGTGAAATCAAGTGTAGGGCAGAGGTTTTTAGGGCAGAGGACCTGGGTGTGTTACGGGTGCGATAAGGGTTTCCAAGGGTTCCTCAGGGTGCTTTGGGTAGCCATCCGTGCCTCCTGATTCCAATAAGTTACGGGTTTTTGGCTCACTGTCACGGCAGAGGTCGCGGGTTCGAGCCCCGTCGTCCCCGCCATACATTCCAAAGGATTTACGGGATGTTTGGCCAAGCAAAACGAGGTTACACTAAGAGATTTAGGTCTTTACAAAGCTCTCATCAATGTAGCAAGTGAAAAAGCTCCTGGAATGGAGCTTTTCCTGTTTTCGGTTCAGATCGTCTTGCTCACTTGTCGCTAGACAGAGCCTTCGCCGGGCGATCAAACAGGCTTGACAGGTGCCCCGGCGCTGAGCATTTGGCATCTTCGTCGCCGTGCTGGTAGATGTCCAGGGTCATTCGCAAGCTTGCATGCCGCATCAACTCCTGAATCACCTTGGTGTCCTCCTTATTCTTGCCCATCAGCGTTGCCAGTCTATGCCAGAAGGTATGCCAGCCGATGACCTGATGGATTCCGGCGGCAAGCGCTGCGGACGTGGTCCTTCAGTGTTGATTCCGGCCAGTTGGGCCGTTTTCCCCGGGTAAGTGGTGATGCGAAGATCCAGTCGTCGGGCTGGTTGTAGGGCGTGCGGTGCCGCTACTCCTCGATAGCTTCCGCAAGTTGGGGCAGCATCGGCATGCCACGCCGCGAGGCCTCGGACTTCAGCTTCGTCTCGGCCCTCCTGACCACACCGCGTTTCAAGTTAAACCAATGCCCACGAGGTCACAGTCCTTCCATTTGAGTCCCTGTATTTCGGAGCGCCGCAAACCGGAGGCTGCTGCGACGGCGACCGGCGAATTACGGAGGCCACTGAGTCCTATCAGAAGAGCGAGCAGATATACTTCGGCTCCCTATAACTATCCTTGTTCGAGGCCACTGCGGGGGATGGATGGGGTAGCAGCCGCAGAAGAACGTGAAGCGGCACCAGAGCTAGTGGCCCGTTGCGGGCGATCACAACCACTGAATGGCCTTTTGTAGCAATACTGTGGGCTGCTCTGTGCCTTGGGAGTGTCGGTGCTGCGCTTTGGTTTGCCGGTGAGTTTTCGGGGCAGGGCAGCCACCATGGCACGAATTGCTTCAGATTAGGCTTCGAGCAGAGCTTTCATCGTTCTAACTTGGGGATCCGTAAACCGGCGGGCCAAAGGGACGACAGGATCAGTATGGTCAGTTGCCCCGACCACTGGGATCGCCTCGAGCTTCTTGTCGGCAGACCCCATGAGGAAGCCGGCTGCCAGCCATTGATCGCCACCGCCCCACATTACCCCGAGGGCCACGCGAAGGTCGGAATCGAGGTCGCCAGTTGGGCCGGGGTCTATTAATGTCTGCCAGCCGTCTTCCAGAAGCCGCTTGCCTGACGCGCTCACTTTGTAGCCAGTACGACCCCGTAGGCCAGGCCTTCCTTGGCGCACAAGCCGCGCTTCCAGCAAGCGCTGGAGCGCGGGATTGTGGCACCCTGAGACAAACCCGCTGACTTCTGCAACGCGTACGGAGTCGTGATGCCGCCGTTGATTAGGGCCAGCATAAAAAGGTCCAGTTCGGTCCGGCGGCGTTTGTCACTAGTCTGAGACATGTTGGAATCAGTAGCGGAGACAACGACCCTGGAAGCCGCGGTGACGCAGAGTCAAGGTGTCCTCACCCTTTCGCACGTTGCTTCATCGGACGCCCATAACGCATCTTGCACCCATCGAGAATCATTCGATATGTCGCAGGGCCGGTCGCACCTGTGCTTTGCTACTTCACAATTGTCAGGCGATCTGCTCGATTGATGTCGTGACATGCGGCAGGTATGCGCTAAGGAGTTCTCCCAGACGGGTCATGCCGCTGGTGATCGTAACCTCGGGCAGGGCGGAGAAGTTGAAACGAGCATGGTTGATGTGAGGCGTCGTGGCGAAGAAGGGTTCCCCCGGTACATAGGCGACTTTGGCCTTTGGCAGCGCCTCATCGAGCATGAAGCGCGTAGCGTCAAAGCCGTCGGGAAAGGTCAGCCAGGTGAAGAGGCCGCCTTCCGCACGGGTATAGTGGACCGAGCTGGGAAAGGTCGAGTCCAGCGCCTGGAACATAAGCCCGCGCTTGCGGCTATAGGCGGCACAGACCGTGGCGATGTGTTCCTCGATGGGATAGGTATCGAGAAACAGTGACGCCGCCATCATATTGACGGTGCTGCATTGTGTGTCCGCTGCAAGTTTGAGGCGAGCGAGCTTTCCAAGCACATCGCCGCTGGCAACTGCCCAGCCGAGACGAAGACCAGGGGCCATGATCTTGGAGAAGCTGCCGAGGAATACTACGCGGCCTTCCGTGTCGAGGCTTTTGAGCGTTGGAAGGTGGCTCCCTTCAAAACGCAGAGAACGGTAGGGCGAGTCTTCCAGGATCAGAACGTCGAACTGGTTCGCTAGTTCGATCAGGCGATGGCGGCGAGCAAGGCTCATCGTCACGCCAGTGGGGTTCTGGAAATCAGGCATGGTGTAGATCAGCTTGACACTCGGATTGACACGCAGGACGGCTTCGAGGTGCTCCATGTCCATGCCTTCACCGTCCATGCGCACGGTGGCGTACCTGGGCTCGAAGACGTTGAAGGCGATCGTGGCGCCAAGGAAAGTAGGGTCTTCGACGACAACTGTGTCATCGGGTTCGAGCATCATCTTGGCGACAAGGTCAAGACCCTGCTGCGCACCGTGAAGGACAAGGACGTCGTCGGCTGTGCAGGAGGTACCGTCGTCGCGCATGCGCTGCGCGATCTGGGCGCGTAACTCAGGAATCCCATCGGATACGGTGTACTGCAGCGCCCTGTGGGCATGCTTGCAAAGCAAAGTCTCGTAAACGGCACGAAGTTTGTCGGAGGGGAATAGCTGTGGGTCGGGGTAGCCACCCCCGAAAGAGATTACGCTTGGGTCCGTGCCGTAACGCAAAAGATCGCGTATGGCGGAGGATTGAACTTTCTTGACTCGATTGGCGAACTGCATGGGCACCACCCTTTATTGGAATTGTAGTGGTTGCAGGGAATCAGGTGCCTGCGGCCGCTCAAGTGGTACCGGGTACCGACCGGACAACACCGATAGGTTTAGCGTCGGCCGCACTTCCGGTTTCTCGAAGCGAAAGTCGCCGCAGCTTGCAGGACGTTCCCTTCAGACCAAAGCCGAATACTGAGAGTTGGTGGGCGAGACTGAACTTGCCAAAAACACCATTTATCGGGAACTGATCGGGCCGAGGGGGAGCATGGGAACGGGAGCAATTATGCTAAGTGCTATGAATGCCCGTAAACTTTGTGTTTCTGTTGCCCTCTGCCTCTTAGTCTCATCAGCCTATGCACAAACTACACCGGGCAAGCTAACTTTTGCTTTGCCCGTCCATCCGGGTCGGATGACGCTTGAGCAAGGAGCGTGGCAGGTAGTGGAACTGTCCGCAAAGTCGAATGGGAACGAGTGGGGCGAGCGAGCCGCGCAGGGAAAGCAGCATATGCTGGCATTCTTGTTCGCCGCACCCGACAAAGCCCCACTCAATGCGAGTTCATGCCGTGATGGGGTGCTCCAGGCTGAAAACGCCGAAGCCGCCGTTCAGAACCGCGCATCCATGCGCTCCACAAGCGGCGTGGAGATCGCCCTTGCCGTGCTGCTCGCGCCGAAGGATGCCCGCATGTCGCTTCGTGCCTTTGTTGCCTTTAGAGATCTCTGTGGTGATCTCCTCTTCAACGCTGCCGACGTCCAACCCGGCGATGCAGCAGCCTATCGTCTGACGATGGAAACCGCCAAACAGACTCTATTGACCCTTACGTTTGAACCTAGCTACAAGCCAACCTTCAAAGATGCCGTCGCTTACGCCGGTGTCGAGAAGATGGAACATCAGGAAGCAGGAGCTGCCGCAGCCTATCGCGCTGCTCTGGCGATGGTCAATCAGAGTGATGACCCTCTGAAATTCCGCCGCGTCGTCACTGACGAGCTTTCGATGGCCCTCGGGATTTCAGGCGACCTCAAAGGATCCCGTGAAGTGAACGAAGCTGCCATCGCAAAGGATCCCGAATACCCGTTGTACTACTATAATCTCAGCTGCGCTGACGCGGAAGCAGGTGATCCTAAGGCTGCGCGAACCCATCTGCAACTAGCGTTTGATCGCCGCTCTCACACGCTCAAAGGAGAGACCTTCCCCGATCCAACGGAAGACGATTCTCTCCAAAAGCTGCGAAGAGACGATGCGTTCTGGAGCCTTGCGCAACAGGTTAGTCAACAACTCAAATCGGAAAACAAGCCGTAAGCCTCGCAATTCAATTAGCTCGTTACCACTAGTGCCGATGGTCTGACTCATCTGAGCCAATGTTCCCTGAATGTCGGGTTTTGACTAAGTTCGCCATTATCTCGTCCGCCTGAATGAACCTGGCGGAAACTGCGTCCAGGGGACGATTCGGCTCGACTGGTTGACGGTGATTCGCGGCTGAGTCTCTCACTATTTTGGGGCGTTCGGAGGCAGGAAGTGCTTCTGCTTCCCAGAAGGAGATGCGGGTGTTGTTTGAGTCCGATTTGGCTTAGCGACACCTTGAGCAGGCGGTCGACCTCAATCTGAGGTGCACCGGTTGCGTCGTCGTTAAGAAACAGCAGCACCGGTAGCGGTCGACAGGAGCGACGAGCGCGTGAACTGCTGCCTGGTTTCTGGACCTGCACTCTACTTAGCAGCTAATATCCTCCGTGCAAAGAATGGGGATCAGGGAATGACGCGAGTGTTCAAAGTTGCTTCCATACTGCTTTTCAGCTGCTCCGGGTTTGTAAACATTTCGTACGGTCAAAGTACCGTGCCCGTCGCACCGGCAGACAAGAATGTGACCATCCACTGCAACAAAGTGAGTGGTGACTTTGTACTGAGCTGGCCGGATGGTACGCGGATTGGACCAATTGGCGGCTCGATTGAGCTCACCAACGGTCATCATTGGTCTGTAACCGACTTCCCGAAGCACAAGGTCACGTCTCGAGCCGATGCGCCCGAAGGATATAAGCCCGCTGGCATACGCGCGTGGGAGATTCGTTCCTTTGGCCGGGCCGACGCTCCGCAACTGGTGGAGCACATCTACTACGAGCCGGGAAAGCCGTTTGTGCTGGTGGAGATGGAGGCGGTTGGGAAGGAGCCTTTGAGCTCCCGCCACATTTTCCCGGTGAAGCTTTCCCCGGGTGGGAGTGCCAGCTTTGCGGCGAAGGTCAAGCCGACGGTGCTTTTTGTTCCTAACGACAACGACATGTGGGTGCACTACAACGAGCCGATTGACCCGGCAAAGGACCCGGACAGCTATGAAGTGTCGGCGATCTTCGACAACGCCAGCCGCAAAGGGATGGTGCTTGGCTCCGTAACGCATGAGCTGTGGCGGACCGGGGTGCTTGCTCGCGATACAAGCGACGGGACGGTAAAGAATGTCGAGGTATATGGAGGCGCAACCGGTAACTGGACGCACGATGTGGAGCCGCATGGCCTAGTCACCGGAACGACCGTGCGATCTCCGCTGGTGATGATTGGCTACTACCAGGACTGGCGGAACGGGATGGAGCAATATGCGCAGATCAACGCGGAGATTCATCCGCCGCTGGCATGGGCCGCAGGCGTGCCGTTTGGGTGGAATAGCTGGTCGGCTTACCTGATGAAGATTGATGCGAAGAAATATCTGGCAGTGGCAGACTTCATCCATGACCAGCTTGAACCGCGCGGCTTTCAGAACGATGGGACGACCTATGTAAACCTGGATGGCGGATGGAAGCAAATGAAGGATGAGGAAGTGATCGCCGCGGCCAAGCACATCCATGCGCAGGGACAGAAAGCGGGAATTTATTTCACCCCGTTTTCGTATTGGTCAGATGATTTTACGCAGCCGGTGGAGGGTACCAATGGGAAGTATCGTTACAGCGATATCCTGTTGCGTGATTCAAAGGGCAACCCGCTGCCGAAGATCGATGGAGCGCGGCCACTGGATCCGACGCATCCTGGAACCATTGCGCGCATCGACTATGAACTGGCTCGCTATGTGGCGTGGGGTTATGACTCGGTGAAGCTGGACTTTTTGAACTGCGGGTCGCTGGAGGGAGTGCATCACGATCCGTCGATCACGACGGGCGTCGCTGCGTATTCCTATGGGATGCGACGGATTGAAGAAGACCTGTCGCCAGAGAAGATTGGGCGGCCTTTCTTTATCGGTCTTTCGATCGCTCCGCTGTTTCCTGCTTATGGGCACAGCCGTCGCGTCTCCTGCGACGCGTTTGGACGGATTCAAGACAGCGAGTACATGTTGAATGCGGTGACATTTGGCTGGTGGACGAATGGGAAGCTGTATCGCTTCAACGACCCGGACCACACGGTGATCTCCAGAGACGTTGATCCGTATCACGATCAGGCTGCGAAGGGCAGCGTCCAGACATATGAGGAAGCGCGTAGCCGCGTGAATGCTACGGTGATCGCGGGTACGTTGCTGCTGGACAGCGACGACCTGATGGACCCGCGTGCACAGATGCGCGCCGAGAGCCTACTCACAAACTCCGAGATTCTCGACGTGGCACGGGCGGGGCGCAGTTTCCGTCCCGTGGAAGGCGATGCGGGTGCGCACGCAGCGAACGTGTTTGAGCGGATTGATCCGGACGGGAGCGTCTTTGTCGCGGTCTTTAACTTCAGCCCGAGCGAAAGCACAAAGATGACACTGGACCCGGCAAGGCTTGGGCTGGATACAAACAGGGAGTATCGAGTGCATGACCTGTGGCTCGGCAAGGACAGCGAATTCCATGGTGCGCTCGACGTGGTACTGGGGCCGGCGGAGTCGAAGATTCTGCACCTAATTCCGAAGTAGTTCCGTCGCGGTTCTTATTCCACTCGATGGTGCCGGGGGCTTGGACATGATGTCGTTAGACTGCCCGATTAATCCGTTGCACTTCGTCTAGGATGCAGTTTGAGCACGACGAATGGTGATCGGCATCGTTAATCCTGTTCCAGAGAAAAGCGCTCTTTCTTCATCCAAAGGCTTCCATACTCAGGTCAGATTTGGTCGAAACCTAACTTTAAGCTTGGTACAAGAAAACTCGGCCCTTCATCGTCGCGCTACACTAACAGTCCAACTGGTGCAAAAGATCGGACAAACCATGAGCAATGCTGAGAATCGACGTATCGTCCTAACCTCCAGACCAGCAGGAGCGCCTACCCCCAGCAATTTCCGACTCGAGACAGCACCCATCCCCGTTCCTGTCCAAGGCGAGATGCTTCTGCGGACCATCTGTCTCTCTCTTGACCCTTACATGCGCGGCAGAATGAGCGACGCTCCTTCGTATGCGCCTCCTGTAGCGATCGGCGATGTCATGGTTGGATCGACTGTCAGTCAAGTCGAGATCTCTCACCATCCCGACTACTCGGTAGGCGAGTTGGTGTTGAGCCAAAGCGGCTGGCAGGACTATGCCGTTTCCGATGGAAAAGGAGTCTTCCACCTTCCTGCGCAGATGAAGCATCCTTCGTATGCTCTCGGTGTGCTCGGGATGCCTGGGTTCACGGCCTATATGGGCTTGCTGGAGATTGGTAAACCGGTAGCAGGCGAGACGGTAGTCGTTGCAGCCGCTACTGGCGCGGTTGGATCCGTAGTCGGCCAGATCGCAAAACTCAAAGGATGCCATGTGGTGGGTATCGCTGGAGGTGAGCGGAAATGCCGGTCCGCGGTTGAAGATCTTGGATTCGATGCTTGCATCGACCATCGAGATACTGCATTGAAAGACCTGCTTGCACAAGCCTGCCCGAAGGGTATCGACGTCTATTTCGAAAATGTTGGGGGAAAGGTGTTTGAGGCTGTTCTTCCGCTTCTTAATACTCGCTCGCGAATTCCACTCTGCGGATTGATCGCACATTACAACGACCGTGAGGCTCCTCAAGGAAGTGATCGCACCGCTCAAGTGATGGGCACCTTCCTGAAGCGTCGCATACGCTTGCAAGGCTTCATCATATTTGACGACTACGGTGCGCATTTCGGTGATTTTCAAAAGCAGATGTCCGAATGGTTTACCGCCGGAAAGATCCAATACCGTGAGGATGTCGTGGAAGGCCTCGAACATGCTCCGGATGCCTTCATCGGGTTGCTTCAAGGAGAGAACTTCGGAAAACTGGTGGTGCAAGTCGACACCACTAACCGGTAAGTGCAGGCGATAGGCTACAGTTTTTTGAGCCGTGTTCCGATGGAACGAGTCCATCGAAACAGGTTCTGTCCCCCAAGTGCTTTGCATCGAACCTGACTGCGATTTCGTGATTGGCCTTGCCTCACCGAAGAGATGCCCTTGACCAGTCAACTGGTGCTTCTTCCTTGGCGCGCATGGGGATGTTCTGCCAGTTTTGCTCCAAATGCTACTACTACTGTGCGCTGAGTAGCATGGCAAGATTGAGCGATTTTGCCGCTGGTAAAAATATAGGTTCCCATCAACACTGATCGCGACGGCGAATCGTCGGTCCGGCGCCCGATGATACGATCACTTCCGCCATGCCGACATATCAGGACTAATCGCCGCTCGATGAGTGACTCGGCGATTAGATCTCAGCGTAAGGGAATGGAGTTTATGGGGAATGCTAAACATTGCGGACCGTCCACCATCATTGCGCTTGCTGAGTTTAAACCGACCGTAGGTGCCTGCGCCCTGCAGCTGCCTATACTCAGGAATTGGCTTTTTTATGGTTGCTTCTTCGTGCGGGCCTTCTCGGGAATTTGCAGGAAGGCCTTCGTTGCTTCCCATCCGCTTTCCGCCGCGTGAGCGTCCGCTTCGGGTGCGGGATCGTCGCCTTCAGGGCGACGCACCAGGTTGACTCGACGCATTTCACTACCGGTGCCACAGATGAAGTGCGACGCATTTGGGAAGACGATTGAGCGCTCCTCATCCTTCTCACCATGTGCACGGAGCGTCGCTTCGATTTGTCTGGTCATCAGCGCGGAGGGCCAGACCACGTCTTTATCTGCCGCTAGCAAGAGCATCTTGGCATGGCTGCGCTCAATGCGAATGCGAGCAGCTTGTAACTCTTCTTCGCTCGCCATATCCAACGCACGCTGATGGACAAAGGCGCTTGTCCAACGCAGGGCGCTCACATCTTCCCAGCCCTCCCGGTCGATCACTGAAAGTTCTTTACCGTCGATAGTCCACGAAGAATCGAGTTCACCCGGCTTCAGCGCCCGTCCGAAGCCCGTCCAGACCACGCTGCTTGGAACACAAGCGACAACACGCTCGATCCATGGGTACTGGGTGGCTCCAACCAGCGCGAATTCTGCGCCCTTGGAGACTCCCCAGATTGCGACGGTACGAGCGTTCACGTTGGGTTGTTGCAATAACCAGTCACGCGACTTTGCCAGTGTTTCCAGGGGAATATTCATGAGCGCCTGCGGAGCGCTCGGCACGCCGGTTCCAGGCCAGGCGAAGTAGATCACTGCGAATGATGCGTAACCCAAGCGGGCGAAGCGTGCGGCGGTGTCCTTCGCCGAAGCCCAGGTTCCGCCCTCACTGCCATGCAAGAGCAGGATGACTGGCAGGGGATGATCTGAGGTCTCCTTAGGACGGGCGAAGACGCCCGTCAGGCCGGGCACACGAACCTCCTCAAAAGATAGATCGCGAGAGCCATTGGTAAGCCGTAGCCTTGTTTCGAGCCATTCCGCGCTCGGCATAGATATCCTTTCGACTCGCACCAAGACGTCACTGTTATCCCTCAGGGCCACGTTTTGCGTGATTGCCTGGCTACTATCACCGGATTCTGTCATGCGTGTTCCAGACCAAAGCAGACCAAGGGCATCTGCTCCGACATAGGTGCCTTCGACCGATATTGCCGTGTCCACTGAGACATCGCCGTTTTTGTCGGCGACGAAGACAGCTTCAGCATGAGCGAAGACCGGCTTGCCCGCATAGTCATTGACTCCGTAGCCGATCGCTTTACGGAAAAGATGAACGCGTACATGCTCGCCTGCCATAAGCCCACTCACTTGAAGGTGGGGAGCATCTCCATCGACTACTTCGGTTCCGGGAGACGGATGCAGTGCGACGGCCGCAAATACGGTTGATCGTACAAGTAGTAAAAGAGAGCCAAGCCAGAGTGATCGCCGCATGCAGTCAGCCTACGGGCGGGTCGAATGCCTGCAGCGAACGATTCGGCTAACGCGGTTCATCTTTCGGCGAATGGGCAGGTTCTTGCCACGCATCAACGCCTTTTTCCTATTCATTTACCGACGAATCAGCCCGGTTCACCGACAGGATTGCTGCTCTGCAAATAGTTGTGGAAGCATAGAGAGCAAAGGCGGGGATTTGGAATGGGAAAACGGCGTTTTTGGTATCTATATATTGCGGCATGGCTCCCGTATGCCCTCAGCTACTATGTCCTGTTCCGCGGATATGGAACAGAACCGCTCGTTCAGACGGCATACAACATCCTCCCTGCGATGCTTGCTGGCGTACTCGTTGTTCGATGGTGTAGGTTCCTGCACTGGAAACTGCACAATCGTTGGTGGTTCTATCCTGCCCAACTTGGATCTGCCCTCGCATATTCACTGCTTTGGTCAGTTGGCGTTGTCATGCTCGGCAGTATAGGCAATGCGATGGTGACACATCATTTCACCTTTGGATTCTTCAATGGCTATGCGCTGCAATGGCAGTTCTTCAGCGGTCTGATGATTTACAGCAATATTGTTGGTGTGGGATACGTCTTCCAAACGAACGCCAGTCTTGCTATTGCGGAGCACCGCCGTGAGCAGGCCGAAGCGCTGCAAACGGCAGCACAGTTATCTGCACTGCGTGCCCAACTCAATCCGCATTTCTTGTTCAACACTCTGAATTCCATCGCTGCCCTCGCTGGTCCGTCACAACCTCAGACCCTGGAGGCTATATCAGAACTCGCAGCCATGCTGCGTTACACGCTCTGTCATGCGGATGCGAAAGAGGAGGTGACACTGCGCGAGGAGTTGTCTTTCACGGATCGATACCTCGCTCTGGAGCAGCTTCGCATGGGGTCTCGGTTGCGTGTCATCCGCGAGGTGCAAAGCGAGGCTCTGCGTTGTGTGCTACCGCCACTCACGCTTCAACCACTTGTCGAGAATGCAATTCGCCACGGTATCGCGCCGAAAGCTACTGGCGGCACTCTTTGCATGCGTGCCTGCATTGAAGGTAGCGACTTGTTGCTGTCGGTAGAGGATGATGGAATCGGCGCAGACCTCTGCGAGGTGCAGCAGGCAGATGGCCTGGGCCTTTCGCTGGTGCGAAAGCGGTTAAGTCTTGGATGCTTCGATACGCCTGTCTTCGCATTGGAGACTCAACCAGGAAAGGGTTTTCGAGTTGCGATCAAGATCCCTCAAGATAGTCTGCCGAAACCGAGTGTCCTGAAGAACGTAACGTTGGAAGAGGCTCGTTAAATGCGTCCACTCCGAACCGTCATCATCGAAGACGAGCCACTGGCCCGTGATCTGCTGCGCTCCTACATCGCTCTTCACGAGGACGTCGAACTTGTCGGAGAAGCCGAAAATGGAAGCGCGGGGATTGCCATTATCAACACACTGCGCCCCGATCTTGTCTTGATCGATATCCATATGCCTGAAGTGTCGGGCATCACTTTGGTGCAAGAGCTTACCTACGAGCCGGCCATTGTTTTTGTCACGGCCTTCGATATGCACGCAGTGGCCGAATTTGAATTGGGCGCCTTCGACTATTTACTCAAACCAGTTACTGCAGAACGGTTCGCGACCGCCCTAAGCCGTGTGCGGGAGCGGTTTGACTCGGGTGTTTCCACCCCGCCGGAGATTGGCACTTCGATGCGGCTGAACGCGGCCACCCAAGGCGGTTTTCTGGAACACTTCTTTGTTCGGAAGTCCGGGGCTTTGATACTCGTCAAAGCAGTTGATGTTGTTAGACTCGAAGCCGACGATGACTACACGGCCATCTTCGCAAATGGGCAAAGACACTTGGTTCACGTTGCATTGCGTGACATGGTCGATCGACTCGACCCAGCAAGGTTCATCCGTGTTCATCGCTCACACGTATTGAATGTTGCCCATGTTCAGTCAAGCGTCTTAGTAGACCGACGACTTCATATAACGATGCGCGATGGATCAGTCATCGAAGCGAGTCGAGCAGGAACAGTACTGCTGCGATCGAGGGCGCTATGAGTTGGGATCTCGATATCGGTGCGACTGTCTCAATATGGGCTTTTCTCACACCTGACCACCCCGCGGGTAAGCCTGAATACAAATTCGGCCTGTACAACGTGATTTGCTCGGACACTCTCAATCAGCGATAACAGGCCAAGTCACTCATCCAGCACTGACTCAGCGATCGATAGCTGATTGGTCCTGAAAAACGCCGTTGTCGGAAGAAACAGTCCTGAAGTGACGCGTAATCGCTGCTTTACTTGTGTGGGGTCGATGTATGACAGCGCTCGGCTTATAGAAGGCAGTGCCTTTATAGAATCGCGCCGAGGACAGCCGCGATTTGTGGCGCTATGTTCAACGGGCGACAAAGAAAGCGATAGCCGATTGGTTCGGTGTCGATCCCGAACACCTGCCGGAGTTTGGGCCGAGTTTCAACGTCGCTCCGCAGACGTTTCAGCCCGTGGTGCGGCTCTCGCCGGAGTCGGGCGAGAGGGAGATTGTTCTGATGCGTTGGGGACTCGTCGCCTTCTGGGCGCGGGATGCACGAGACGGAGTGAAGCGCATCAATGCTCGCGCAGAGAGTATTGTCACCACCGCATCTTTCCGCGAAGCGATCAAGAAACGGCGATGCCTTGTGCCTGCCGATGCGTTCTACGAGTGGCAGAAGATCGGCGCGAAGTCCAAGCAGGCGTTCGCCATCGGGATGCTCGATGGGAGTCAGTACGGCTTTGCTGGCCTCTGGGAGAGTTGGAAGGAAGAGAACGGGACACTGCTGGAAACGTTCACCATCATCACGACGGACCCGAACAATGTCATGGAGCCGCTGCATGACAGGATGCCGGTGATTATCGAGCCGAAGGATTACGACCGCTGGCTCCAGCCGACGGAGGCTCAGGCTCTCCCGCTCGATCTGCTGAGGCCTTTTCCTGCGGAGAAGATGCGGGCATGGAAGGCTAACTCGCGTGTCGGCAACGTGCGGAATGACGAGGAAGGTTTACTCGTTTGTGACGATGCCCCTACCCTCTGGGGATAGTGCGAGAGTGAGCCATTACGCCGTCGCTATGACGCGGACATGCTTGTGCCGTAACCCGGCGTACTTGATCGCAATGCCAAGCAATTTGTATTCGTCGTGGGGGTGCTCGGGACGGCTGCAGTCGCCGTGCTGGTCCGGCCG
>DAICZO010000107.1 GCA_027311125.1 Acidobacteriaceae bacterium | reverse complement strand
CCTCAAAATAATCCTTGCCTTCAAACTCAAACGACCAGCTCAGCATCGCTATCAGGTTCACAGTATGCATATCCTGCAGCTCAAACAGCCCCTTCATCGCCGCCGCCGTATACACCGGATACATCGTCCCATTACGGTAGTTATTTGATGGATTCACCTTCGACGAACACGCCGCACACCCCTCCGGATCAGCCTCGCTCAAAATAATTGGCAGTCCCTTGAACTTCGGATACTGCGCCACCAGCGCAAATCCCCGGTCCGCATCGATCATCTCCTTGTCCAGCCCCATCTGCACATGCGTCCCCACCACCTTCGGCTGGCCCTTCACATGGAACGAGATAAAGTCCAGCGGCACCGCCTTGCCCGTCGCCGCGCTCCTTCCTGTATCCACATGCTTCAAAAATCCATCCAGAAACACCGCCGCCTTGTCCCATCCCGGCCCCGTACTCGCCGGTCCTCCCACAATCGCTCCCGGCAACGCTGCCCGCACCCCCGCCACCGCATAGTCGTACAGCTTGTAATACTCCTCTGGTGTCCCATGCCAATACGGAATATTCGGCTCGTTCCACACCTCGAAGTACCACCTGCTCGTCTCCGCCTTCCCATACCGCTCCACCAGGTGCTCCGTCACCCGCCGCACCAACTCGCCCCACACCGCATAGTCCTTCGGAGGATTGTTCGACCCACCCTGAATCGTGTTCCCCGGATAATGCACCTGGTACGGCTCAGGATTCACCGCCAGATCCCGCGGCATAAATCCCAACTCCACCATCGGACGCACCCCCGCTGCTTGATACGCGTCAAAAATTCCGTCCAGCAATTTGAAGTCATACACAGGCTTGCCCTGCGCATCCACCGTGTACACATTCGTCGAGCTCCACTTCAACTCCGCCACCCCATCACCCGATGTCAGCAAATGGTGCGCGCGAATATACACCGGTACCGGACTCAGATCATGCAACTCGCCAAGCAACTCCCGTCCGTACTTCATCGTCGTGTAGTTCGCCTCGTCATACCCAAACCAGCTATAGATCGGCTTGTAACTCCCCACCGTCGTCCCCAGATCCACATCGATCGCAACCGGCGTCTGCGCCAGCCCCTGCAACGTCACCCCTGCCAATACCGCCAATAGAACTACACGCCCAGTCGTCATCTTCACTCGTACTTCTCCCCCTGTCGGTTTGGCCGCACGTTGCACCCACTAGGCTCAGCGCACTCAGCATACCGCCTCGCCACCTTCCATCGCCGAAGACCAAAAATATTACCCCGGAAAACAGTTAGACTAATCACGCCTGCAGCGTATCGGACCTATCCGCGAGCGCCAGCAGCAGAAAGGCACTCCCCGTGAAGGCTCTCGTAAAATCCCGCGCAGAACGCGGCCTCTGGCTGCAAGACGTCCCCGAACCAGAGATCGGCATCAACGACGTAAAAATTCGTGTCCTTTACACCGGCATCTGTGGCACCGATCTCCACATCTATGAGTGGGACTCCTGGGCCAGCGCCACCATCCAGCAAGGCCTCACCATCGGCCACGAGTTCGTCGGCGAAGTCGTCGCCACCGGCTCCAACGTCGAAGACCTCGCCATCGGACAGATCGTCAGCGGCGAAGGCCACGTCGTCTGCGGACGCTGCCGCAACTGCCTCGCCGGACGCCGCCACCTCTGCGCCCACACCATGGGCGTCGGAGTCAATCGCAACGGAGCCTTCGCCGAGTTCATCGTCCTGCCCATGTCCAATATCTGGCAGCACTCCCCCGGCATCTCCCTCGAAATCGCCTCCATCTTCGATCCCATCGGCAACGCCGTTCACACCGCCCTCGCCTTCCCCGTCCTTGGCGAAGACGTCCTCGTCACCGGCGCCGGTCCCATCGGCATCATGGCCGCAGCCGTCGCCCGCCACGCCGGGGCCCGCCACGTCGTCATCTCCGACCCCAACGAGTACCGCCGCACCCTCGCCGAAAAAGTCGGCGTCACCCGTGCCGTCGATCCCCGCTCCACCTCCCTCAAAGACCTCCAGCACCAACTCCGCATGCAGGAAGGCTTCGACGTAGGCCTCGAAATGTCCGGCAATCCCAACGCCTTCCGCGACATGCTCGCCAATATGAGCCACGGCGGCAAAATCGCCATGCTCGGTATCCCCTCCGAAGACATCTCCATCAACTGGAATCAGGTCGTCTTCAATCAACTCACCATCCGTGGCATCTACGGCCGCGAAATGTACGAGACCTGGTACATGATGACCGTCATGCTCGAAACCGGCCTCGATATCTCCGGAGTCATCACCCATCGCATGAACTGGCGCGATTACGAGCAGGGCTTCGCCGCCATGCGCTCCGGCAACTCCGGCAAGGTCATCCTCGACTGGCGCGACATCAGCTAACCTCATCCGCCCCCCCACCACAGGACGGTGCCAGCCCCGTGCGCACCGTCCGCAACACCCCAACCAATCATTAAGAAATCTCAACCACACCTACAGCGCATCTTAAGGT
>DAICZO010000106.1 GCA_027311125.1 Acidobacteriaceae bacterium | reverse complement strand
CCCATGTAGAGCGTACCGATCAGCGAAGTCTTGTACTCACCGCGGCTAAGGAAGCTGTTCAGTCCCTGGTAATCCGAGTGAAATGGGCCATGTCCCTGCAGGATGATATTGGCCTGTCCGGAGACGAGATAGCGTGAGGTCTCGGAGTGGGGAAAGATGGTCGGCGATGATCCCACCGGCGGTGCAGGGGACTCCGGCAAAACCGCACCTGCGGTAGCAGATAGAGCCATCTCTTGCGCCAAGGCACGATTCGTCAGGCCTGCTGCAAGAGTAGCAAACAGCGTGGCGATGAGAATGCTTTTCTTGGCGTGAGTAAGGAACATCGAACCCATAGTCTGAAGTAACTGCGTGAATAGAAAGCTAATCGTAAGGAAGTACAGCGGAGGATCACGGACCACAACATCAAGCCGTCAGCGATGACGAGTCCATGTCGCAGGTGTAGTATACCCCTGTAGGGTATAAGGAGGTCAAGGTGAGTAAAGAAATATCGCGGGAACGTGTCAAGCTGCTGAACCGGGTCAAACGGATTCGCGGACAGATGGATGCGGTAGAGCGGACGCTGGCCGAAGATCGCAACTGCACCGATGTGTTGATGCTGCTGGCAGCGGTGCGTGGCGGCATCAACGGGCTGATGGCAGAGGTGCTGGAGGATCACATACGGCTTCATCTACTCAAGGACAGTACAGAGCCGCTAACGCCTGACTTAGGCGAAGAGTTGATTGACCTCGTGCGTGCTTACTTAAAGTAGCGGGTGGTGCCAGTTCCGCGAATGGGTTGACTGTACAGGGGCTTAAGAACTGCTCCTTGATCCGACGACGACCAGCCCGACGCCTGCGATGAGCGAGATGGTGCTGAGAATCGGAGAGATTGGCATAGTTTTCTGCTGTTCATGACTGATCTGGAGAGGGCCTACGTCCACATCCTTCTTTTCGTGGGTGAAGGTGATGCCACCGACGGCAAATCCGACGACGCCCAGGAGGATGAGGAGAATTCCGATAATCGTTGCAGGTTTCATGATGAGTGGCCTTCTTGGTTCAAAAGTGTGGTCAGCTTTGTGATGCGCCGCGCAGTAGATTGAGATGCACTGAACGGAAGTTTGTTGATGGCTTGATTCCCGGAGCGGTCGCGTAGTAGTGTTTGCTTACACGGGAAAGGAGGATGATCCAGCCTATGAAAATTGACTGTAACTGTTGCATCAACGTACGTGAGGTGACTGAGGCTTAGAGCGTCCTTGCTCTAGTCCTGGCGATAGCAGGTACTTGCAACACAAGTCCACGCCGAGGCCCAAGTCCGAGTAAGGACGCCTCAGGTCAAACTCAACAGATCACCGCCAGACGGCCAAAGCTCATCCCTGAGTTTTGGCCGTTTGCGTTGTGTCAGGATGACGGCTTTAGAATGACAGGTATGAAACCTCTCGTTATCGCAGGCAGGGCCTTTCAGTCGCGGCTGATCGTTGGAACCGGAAAGTACAAGGATGGCGCAGAGACGCAGGCTGCGATCGAAGCGTCGGGTGCGGAGATGGTAACAGTGGCGGTGCGACGGGTAAATCTGGATCGATCAAGTGAATCGTTACTGGACTTCATCGATCCGCAGCGTTATTTTCTGCTGCCCAACACTGCTGGTTGTTACACAGCGGAGGAAGCTATCCGTGCTGCTCGTCTGGGGCGCGAGGTGGGACTCTCGGACTGGGTGAAGATTGAAGTCATCGGTGATCAGCAGACGCTGTATCCGGATGTGCAGGCCACGTTGGAGGCCACCCGCGTGCTGGTCAAGGATGGGTTCACGGTGTTGCCGTATACGTCGGACGATATTGTGTTTGCGAAACGGTTGATCGATGCTGGAGCGGCTGCGGTGATGCCGCTGGGCGCGCCGATTGGAACAGGCGCAGGTATTACGAATCTGCATCATCTCAGGATGATGCGGGAGTTGATCACGGACGTTCCACTGATTGTGGATGCGGGGCTGGGAACGGCTTCGGATGCGGCTATGGCGATGGAGTTGGGATATGATGCCGTGTTGCTCAATACGGCGATTGCTGGTGCGAGTGATCCAATCCTCATGGCTGAGGCGATGCAGCATGCAGTATTGGCTGGGCGACAGGCGTTCCTGGCTGGTCGCATGCCACGCAAGCTGTATGCGACCGCCAGTTCGCCGATGGAAGGGATTTCGCGCTAAGGGGAGCCTGTAAAGCTGTTGTAAAAAGTTGGCACACGGAGGGTGGTCCGTATGCAGTAAACTTCGGCCATGCGGGTGTTTGGGATTGATTGCGGCACGGAGTTTACTGGGTACGGGGTGGTCGAGACGGATTCGAAGTCGCGTCTGCCTCGACTGGTACATCGTGCCGCAGGAACCATCCGGCTGAACAAGAAAGATAAGACTCCGGAGCGGCTGGCACAGGTTTATGCAGAGTTGGTGGCTCTGATTACATTGCACAAGCCCGATAGCGTTGCGATCGAAGAAGTATTTTTTTCCGCGAATGCAAAGTCTGCGTTGAAGCTGGGACAAGTTCGCGGGGTGGCGATGTTGGCGGCTGCGACATGCGGGATGCCTGTGGCCGAGTATGCTCCCCTTTCGATTAAGAGCTCGGTGGTGGGGTACGGGCTGGCGGCCAAGGAGCAGGTGCAGTTTATGGTCATGCGTCTGCTGGAACTGCAGCAGGCCCCTGATTCGCCGGATGCCGCGGATGCACTGGCGATTGCCATCTGCCATATCCATACGGCGCAGACGCTGGAATCGCAGGGAGCGCGACGGTGATGGCGGCTAAGAAGAGGGTTCATCTGGGATTCCTCGTGCTGCTATTCGCGTGCATTCCCTATGCGCAGTCACAGTCTTCTGCACCCTTCAGTAAGGAAGCGACGATTACATTTGCGTTTGATAGGACTGGTCTGTCAGTACCCCGGTTTACGCTGACCGTGCGCGAGGATGGTGTGGGAACGTATCAGGCCGACGAAGTTGAGCGGTCTGGCACGCAGCCGACGAGCATGCCCTCTGCTGTTGCAGGGGCAGAGAAACATATCGAACGTCCGATGGCATTGAGTGCAGCGATGACGGAGAAGATATTCAAAGCTGCTCGAGGCCTGAAACGCTTCAATACAACCTGCGCTTCGAAGGCCAAAAATATCGCCGATACTGGCACGAAGACGCTCACCTATACCGGTGTGGACGGCACAGGCACCTGCACCTACAACTACTCCGAAGATAAAAACGTGATCTTGCTGACGGGATGGTTTCAGGGCATTGCGTTCACGATGGACGAAGGCCGGAAACTGGATTTTCTGCATCGCTACGACCGTTTGGGTCTGGATGCGGAGATGCAGTTGCTGGTCCAGGCGATCGAAGACAAGAATGCCCTGGAGTTGGGCAATATCTCGTCTACCTTGAGTTCTATCGCCAACGATACCGATTTGATGCAACGGGTACGGGTACGAGCAGCAGCATTGTTGGGGCAGGCTGTCGAGAATCGATGAAGCGGTCAGGTCTAGCCAGCGTCCAAGGATGGTGGAGTAATTTTCAGGGGGTCTGGATGGCTGGACGGATGGGGTGGATGCGAGTTGTTCCGGGTGTGGTGGTGCTCATGGTGTTCGTTGCGAGTACCGCGTTACATGCTGATCCTGCTCCTCCGATGCGTGCTGCTAGGCTTACCTATCTGCAGGGTGACGTGACGGTGGATCATGCCGACAACACTGGTAGCGATGCCGCCGTGCTGAATATGCCGTTATCGGGCGGAGTGCGCGTGACGACTGCGGAGAGCGGAGAGGCCGAGGTTGAGTTTGAGGATGGAAGCCTGGTTCGCCTGACACCCAACAGTTCTCTGGAGTTGACCAAGCTGAGTGTGGATAACAGTGGGACGTATCAGACCGAGCTGTCGTTGCTGAGCGGACTGGCCTATGTGGAACTGCGTGCTGCGACCAAGTATGCCTATCGGGTGGATGCAGGTGGAGATGTGATTACGCCAGTCCAGAACGCGACGGTGCGGATCAACATGGATGAGCCGCCGGCGCGGATCGCCGCACTGGATGGGGCTGTTCATGTGGAGAGAACGGATCTGCAAGGTGGATATCGGACGGAATTGCGCGCTGGGGAGACGCTGCAAAGTGATGCAGCGGACGGAACCCGATATTTTTTGAGTGCGGAGGTTGCGCAGGACTCCTGGGATGCATGGAACGAGGAGCGTGACCAGGTCGCGGCGGACGCTGCGGCGGCCAGGACGGCGGCGCGGGATGGATATGCGGGGGACCAGGGGTATGGGTGGTCGGATCTGGATGCGAATGGGAGTTGGTACGACGTGCCCGGGCAGGGGGAAGTCTGGCAGCCCAGCGTCGGGCAGGATGCGGGATTCGATCCGTATGGGTA
>DAICZO010000105.1 GCA_027311125.1 Acidobacteriaceae bacterium | reverse complement strand
CTACCACGCCTCCCGCCTGCCCAACTTCGGCAGCAAGATGGGCATCGACGCCACCCGCAAATGGCCCGCCGAAGGCTTCAACCGCCCCTGGCCCCCCATGCTCACCATGGACCCCACCGTCAAAGCCAAAGTCGACGCCCTCTGGAAAAAACTAGGTATCGACTAAGCCGCGAAACGCCGCCGTGGTCCCCATCAGCCCGGTTGGGACCACGGCGCGAATCAAGAACCCTTCACCGAGCCCGTCGTCGAGATCAACGTAAACGTCACGCTCCCCGCCGTACTCCGCTTATGCGGCGTCCCTCGCGGAATCACCAGCATGTCGCCCTTCTTCAGCATCATCTTGGTGCTCCCCACGGACTCCGGAGCCAGCCACTCTCCCGGCTTGGTATTCCGACCATTCCGCGGCACCCCACCCAACTCATACACCGTGTCCCCCTCCAAAACCTGCAAAATATGATCGCGGCCTTCGTGCCACTCAAACTCCTTCGCGCTCTTCGCCGTCTCCGTCGTCAGCACCACCGAGAAGGGAAGCTCCTTCGTATCCACCAGGTTCTTGTTACCCGGCACAGCCTGCAACACCTTCGACGCCTCGGCAATCGACGCCGCCGTAAACACCTGGAAGGGAACTGGCTTGCCCGCACTCGCCCCGCTGTCATCCACAGCAGTCGCAGCATGCAACGCTTCATCGGTAAGGGTTAGGCCGGCCGCGGCGGCAAGCGATGCCGTCCGGAGGAAGGTGCGACGTGACTGTTCTAGGACCATGATGCAGTGAACCATATTGGCTAGACCACTGTAAATCCCGCCCCAGACCTCGCACCGTATCGAATCCCGCTTGCCTCCCGATCTCGCCCATCCATCCTGTCTCGCCCTTGCATATAGACTGGCTTTGCAGCACAGGAGACCTTATGTCGGCCTCGTCCCCAACCCTTCCCATCCTTGATCCCCTCAAGGATCCCGTCCTGCGCTCCGCCCCATCGGATCATGCGCAATCCGCCGTCCGCGCCGCCGTCCCCTGGTACATCTGGTGCGGAGTCCTCGCCGTCACCTCCGCAACCATCGGCGGAGACTGGGACGTCTCCTGGCACCGCTCCATCGGCCGCGACACCTTCTGGACTCCAGCGCACATGGCCATCTACGCCTGTGGAGTCCTCGCCGCCATCGTCTGCGGCTACCTCATCTTCGCCACCACCTTCGGCCGCTCCGCTACGCTCAAGTCGGCCTCGGTCAACGTCCTCGGCTTCCGCGCTCCTCTCGGTGCCTTCATCGCCGCCTGGGGCGGCATCGCCATGCTCACCTCGGCCCCCTTCGACAACTGGTGGCACGCCGCCTATGGCCTCGACGTCAAGATCGTCTCCCCACCTCACACTCTGCTGATCCTGGGCATCCGCGCTGTCGCCTTCGGTATCCTCTTCCTCATCCTCGCCACCATGAACCGCTCCGACGGCGCCAATACCAGCTTCAAGCCGCTGCAACGCCTCTTCCTCTACCTGGGCGGCCTCATCATCGGCGGCCAGATGTTCTTCCTCATGGAGTTCACCTTCGACGTCAAGCTCCACTCCGCCTCCGCCTACATCGCCCTGGCCATCTCGCTGCCCGTCTTCTTCGCCCTGCTCTCCCAGGCCTCGCGCAACCGCTGGGCTGCCACCTCCACCGCGTTCGTCTACACCCTCTTCGGCATCGCCGAGATCCTCATCCTCCCGCTGGTTCCAGCCACACCCAAACTAGGGCCCGTCTTCTTCCCCGTAACCCACCTGGTCCCCGCCAAGTTCCCCATCCTCATCCTCGTTCCTGCCCTCGCGCTCGACCTCCTCTGGCAGCGCACACGCACCTGGAAGACCTGGCAGGTAGCACTTGCGTCCGGCCTCCTCTTTACCGCAGTCCTGGTTGCCGTCGAGTGGCCCTTCGCCACCTTCCTCCTCTCCAAGGCCTCGGAGAACCGCTTCTTCGGCACCATCTACTTCCAGTACAACTCGCGTCCCGACAGCCTCGACCGCCTGCGCCGCTTCTTCCAGCCCGACAGCGGTCTCGTCCTCGGCTTAGGCCTCCTCCGTGCCTCCATCTACGCCTCTCTCGGCACCTGGCTGGGCCTGCGCTTCGGCACATGGATGCGGAGCGTGCAGCGATGACCTGCCTTGTCCGACTCATCCTCGCCTGTCTGCTCCTCTCCTCCGTGGCGCACGCTCACGTCGGCAGCAAGGACGTCTACGAGCAGACCACCGCCGGACCCTACAAGCTCTACGTCACCATCCGTATGCCAAACGTCATCCCGGGCGTTGCCACGGTTGAGGTCCGCTCGACTGGAGCCCCCATCACCAGCCTCCAGATCACTCCCTTACCCCTCACCGGCGAGGCCTCCAAACACGCACCCACGCCCGATGCCATGAAGCCCTCCGCCGACGATCCAGCCTTCTTCACCGGTGCCGTCTGGATGATGGCCTCCGGTTCCTGGCAGATACGCTTCAACGTCTCCGGAGCAGCTGGCAACCAGACCGTCGCAGTCCCCGTCCCAGCCGTCGCTATCTCCATCCTCACCATGGATCGCAACCTCGGCATCCTCC
>DAICZO010000104.1 GCA_027311125.1 Acidobacteriaceae bacterium | reverse complement strand
GTACCACGGCTTCGAGCGGACTGACCCCCACCTCGATTGAGCGCGGCAACTACAGCTATACGCTGCAAGTGGCGGGTGATGTACGAAACCGGCTGTATTACACGTTGGGGAGCGGGTTGGAGGACAACGGGCTGTTTGGATTTGCCGCTACACCGCGGGCCTCGCTGGCGTTCTATGCGCGGCGGCCTTCCGGGGCGAGCGTGCTGGGTGGGACGAAGCTCCACTTCAGCTTTGGCAAGGGCATCAAGGAGCCGAGTATCTACTACCAGAGCGCATCGTTGTATGGAACGCTGGTAGCGCAGCCGAATGGCAGCCAGTTGATTGCGCAGTATCACGTGGGGCCGATTGGACCGGAGGATTCGAGGACGTTCGATGGTGGTGTGGATCAGGAGTTGTGGAATGGGCGGGCGCGGATCGGCGTGACCTACTTCCATAACGAGTTCACCAATGGAGTGGAGTTTGTTCCGCAGTCGGCACTGCTGCAGCTTGGGTTGTCTGCGGCGAATGATCCTGCGGTGCAATATGGCGCTGCGGTGAACTCGCAGGCGTATCGCGCGCAGGGTGCGGAGGTGGAGGCAGAGTACCGGATCAACAACCACTGGTTCGCACGGGGCGGGTACACGTATCTGGATGCGGTGGTGCAGCGCTCATTCGCGAGTGGCTCGGAGAATCCTGGTCCGAACAATCCTGCGACGGTGTACAACACGGCGTCGAACTTCAGCACGATTCCGATTGGTGTGTATGCGCCGCTGGTGGGGGCGCGGCCGTTCCGGCGTGCTCCGCAGTCGGGGTACTTTGGCATCAATTTTACGAGCGCCAAGGTGTATGGCTCGCTGACAGGGACGCTGGTGGGCCGTCGTGACGACAGCGACTATTTGTCCGATGCCAACTTCGGCTACAGCATGCTGCTGCCGAACCGCAACCTGCTGGGCGCATATCAGCGGTTGGAGTTGAGCGGCGGCTACCAGATCACGCATCTGCTGAGTGCGTATGTGGATGTGCAGAATCTGCTGAGTGAGCACTACCAGGAGGCGTTTGGCTACGCCTCGCTGCCGCTAACGTTTCGCAGTGGCTTGCGGGTCACGTTCGGTGGCGAGTCCTGGAGAGTGCGGTAGTTGCGAGAGCGGCCGACGCCTGTCGACCTCCGCCTGTCGTGGCGGAGGGCGGGGAGCCGACATAGGTGTGGATGCCAGCTTGATGGACCACAAGAAAAGCCCCTGATCGGGGCAATGGTGTTGAATATTTTGGAGGCGCGGGGCGGGATCGAACCGACGCATAAAGGTTTTGCAGACCTCTCCCTTACCACTTGGGTACCGCGCCTCGGGGTGGGCTTATCGTGGAGCAGCCCTGCCGGATGTTAGGAGAAGTGTACCGCAGGCTGGACGATTTTGGAGCGGGAGACCGGGGTCGAACCGGCGACATCTTCCTTGGCAAGGAAGCACTCTACCACTGAGCTACTCCCGCTCACACAAGTATGAGTATAGCGGGGTTTGGTCCGGTAGGTCAACGCGTTGGGTGTGATGGATGAGAATTGTTTCGCGGGGATTCTCCGGTGCGGAATCGTGCATCTGAAAGGGAGAGCATATGTGGGGCTCTCGGCGGGATGATGGAGACGAAACTGGAGCAGGAGCAACGGCGGATGCAGGAGTGGCAGGCGGTACTGGATGCCTCGGGTGAGGGCATCTGCGGGGTCGACCTGGCAGGCAGGTGTGCGTTTGCCAACCCGGCGGCGATACGCCTGTTTGGACTCTCGGCGGAGGCTGGCGTGCCGATGGTGGGGGCGGACCTCCACGGACGGCTGCACTCCGACTCGGACGACCGGTCATCGGAGGTGCGGGAGCGGGTGACCGAGGAGTGTCCGATCTGCGAGGCGATACGCACCGGGCAGGCCTGCAGCCGGATACAGGAGGCGATCGTCCGAAGCGACGGTAGCTGGTTCGCGGCTGAGGTCTCTGCCGTGCCCGTGAAGGTGACGGATGCCGTAGTGAGCGTGGTGGTGACGTTTCGTGACCTGACCGAGCAGCGGAAGCGGGACGAGGCGCTACGGCGTTTGGAGAAGTTGGCAGCGGTGGGGCAACTGGCTTCGTCCATTGCACACGAGATCAATAACCCGCTGGAGTCGCTGACCAATCTGCTGTACCTGATGCGGCTGTCGGATTCTACGGAGGAGATCCACGAGTATGTGGCCGTGGCGCAGACGGAGCTCGCGCGGGTGACCGAGATTACCATGCAAACGCTGCGGTTCCACCGGCAGAGCAGCAGGTCGGTGGAGGTGGATATGGCCGGACTGGTGCGGAGCGTGGTGGGGCTGTATACCGGACGGCTGCTGGTGCGGCGAGTGATGGTGGAGTGGCGGCTGCTGGAGGTGGCGAAGGTGTTGTGCCTGGAGGGCGAGATACGGCAGGTGCTGAACAATCTGGTGCGGAATGCGGTCGACGCCATAGGCGTGCAGGGTGGTCGATTGTTGCTGCGGCTGCACCCGCAGCATGACGGCAAGAGCGGCAGAGCCGGGGTACGGATCACGATTGCGGATACGGGGGAGGGAATTCGTCCGGATATTGCGAGTCGGCTGTACCAGGCCTTTTTAACCTCGAAGGAGTTGACGGGGACGGGGCTGGGACTTTGGGTGAGCCGTGGGATTGTCGAAAAGCATGGTGGGCGAATTCGCACACGGACGCGCCAGGGCGAGCGGCATGGAACGGTGTTTTCCGTATGGCTCCCGCTGGATGGAGGACTTAATCTGTCGACAGTGGCAGGTTGAGGGCGATGCGTGGACCGGCGTAGATGTTCGAGCGGCGTCGCACGACATGGGGGGTGACGAGCATCACGAGTTCGGTGGAGCTGGTGGTGACGGTGTCGTTGGAGGCGGTGTCCTGAAAGCCGGGAAGCTCGGCCAGTCCGGGTAGGCCGGAGATGGCTCCTGCTTCGGATTTGTTGGCGCTGCTGAGCAGCAGGGCCGTCTGGCCGTCATTGACGGTAACATCGGAGGCGAACTGACGGCTGGCCAGCACCGGGATGGCGTTCAGAGCGGAGCCAGCGAGCGCCTCGATCTTCAACTCCAGGTGCATGGTAATGGCGCCGGACTTCTGCACGGTGGGTGTGGCTTTGAGGCTGATCCCGAGATCTTCGTACTGGATCTGGGGGATGGTGGCCGAACTGAGGTTGGCGAGAAGGCTGGCGGCGCTGACTCCGTTGATATTGACGCCGGCGAGTGCGGACGAGCTAAGTGACGAGGCCGAGGTGGTGTAGGTCGAGGTGGTGATGGGATAACGGCTGCCGATGCGGAAGACCCCTGTCTGCCGG
>DAICZO010000103.1 GCA_027311125.1 Acidobacteriaceae bacterium | reverse complement strand
TACGCACACCGCCTGAATCACCCCCAATCCCTGCCATTATTTTTATCGTCGCGCCTCGAGAGACACCATTCTAAGTTATTTCATTACATAGACATACAGGCAGAGTACCCGCCTCGCTTCTATGGAGAAACTATTTGTGTTGACAAGTGGCATGGCCCATCCATATATTTCACGCCGCATTGGTCAGGCCACTTTATGCGTTCTGTAATCTGGTCCACCTAATTCACCCGATCCAAACACCGCGAGGAATTCAAGAATGTACGTAAAAAAAATAGGCGGATTGCTCACTTCTCTACTTTCCCGGAGCGCCATCGTAGCCGTAGCACTTTTTTGCTTTACCCTTAGCTTCGCTCATGCCCAGACCGCTGGTACGGCCAGCGTTCAGGGAACCGTGACCGACCCAACCGGCGCCTCTGTTCCCAACGCCACCGTCACCCTCACCAGCACCGAAACCGGCGTAGCCCGTTCCACCACCACCGACAACTCCGGTCTCTACAGCTTGCCCAACGTCCCGGTCGGACCCTACAGCATCGCCTTCTCCGCCAAGGGCTTCAAGGGATACACCCAGCGCGGCATTCTCGAAGTCGGTAACAACATCCAGATCAATGCGCCGCTCACCCTCGGCAGCACCTCCGAGCAGGTCACCGTGGACGCCACCGGCGTTGCGCTCGAAACCGAGAGCAGCTCCTTCAAGCAGGTCGTAGACCAGCAGAGCATCACCGAGCTTCCCCTCAACGGTCGTCAGGCCACCCAGCTCATCCTCATCTCCGGTGGTGCCGTCAACGCACCCGGCAACGACATGATCGGCTCCAAGAACTACGCCAGCTCCACCGCCATCGCGGTCGCCGGCAGCCAGGGCAATTACAACAACTACGTCCTCGACGGCGGTACCAACGTTGACACCTTCACCAACGTCAACCTCCCCTACCCCTTCCCCGACGCTCTCCGCGAGTTCTCCGTCGAATCCAACTCGCTTCCTGCCCGCAACGGTGTCCACCCCGGTGCTCTCGTCAACGTCGTCACCAACTCCGGCACCAACCAGTGGCATGGAACCGCATTTGAGTTCCTCCGCAACAACTACCTCAACGCCACCAACTTCTTCTCCACCAAGAAGGACACCCTTCACCGTAACCAGTTCGGTGGAACCCTCGGTGGCAAGATCCTGACCGATAAGCTCTTCTTCTTCGGCGGTTATCAGGGCACTCGCGAGAGCCAGGCGACCAACGCAGCCTCTGCCTGCTTGCCCACCCTCGCGGAGATCTCCGGCGACTTCAGCCAGGAACCCACCACCGGCAGTTGCGCTCAGTCCAAGATCAGCACCGGCATCAACCCCTCCACCGGCCTGCCATACGCCCTCACTGACCCGGCATCCGGCGCCAACATCACCGCCACCCGCAAGGTTGCTCCCAGCAGCATCAGCCAGCAGGCGGTCAACCTCACCAAGCTGCTCCCCATTGCCCAGGCTGATCCCGTCTCCGGTCTCACCCAGGTCGCTCTGCCTGCCATCAACAGCGAAAACCAGTTCGTCGGTCGCGTTGATTACACCATGAACGCCAAGCAGTCGATCTTCTTCCGTGCGTTCGTCACCAACTACAAGCAGCCTGCGTTCTACGATCCTACTAACCTGCTCGTCACCACCACAGCCGGTAACGACGAGCGCGTCATGAACTACACCCTCGGCCACACCTACATCGTGTCGCCCAGAATCGTAAACACCTTCCACGGCACCTATGCACGTCGCCGCGACAATCGTGGACCCACCGCTGGCGGCATCAACGCCACCGCAGTCGGTGTCAACTTCTACCCTTACGTCGCGGCTGACTTCCGCCTCACCGTCAGCAACGGCTTCAACATCGGTTGCGGAACCTGCTCGCCAGGCTACTTCAACACCAATACCGAAGACTTCTCCGACGACGTCGACTACCTCCGCGGCAAGCACCAGATCGCCGCCGGTGTCGAGTTCATCCGCACCGGGGACAACACCAACGCCGGATACCTCCAGAACGGTTCGTTCTCCTTCAGCGGTGGTCTCAGCGGTATCAACAACAAGAACGTCGGCGAGCCACTCCTCGACTTCATCACCGGTCAGCAGAACGCCTTCAGCCAGAGCCGCGCTCAGGTCACCAACTACCGCCAGAACATCTTCAGCGTCTACGCTCAGGACACCTGGCACGCCACCCAGCGGCTCACCGTCAGCGCTGGCCTCCGTTACGAACCCTACTTCGTCCCAATTGACCAGAAGGGCCGTGGCAGCATCTTTAACCAGGCAGCCTTCGACGCAGGGGAGAAGAGCACCACGTTCCCCAACGCGCCCGCTGGCTCCTTCTTCTACGGCGATCCCGGCGTCTCCAAGGCCTTCGCCAACAACAGCCCCCGCAACTTCTCGCCCCGCGTTGGTCTCACATACGATCCCTTCGGCACCGGCAAAACCGTCATTCGCTTCGGTGGAGCCATCATGTATGACACCCCGGGCCTCTTCGCCATCCAGCGCATCACCTCCAACCCGCCCGTCGTCAACGAAATCGACCAGACTGGCCAGATCAGCTTCGCTAACCCTTACAGCAACTACCCTGGTGGCAACCCCTTCCCAGGCGTCTTCCCACCCAACGCAACCTCGCCCTTTCCGCTGGGTTCGCTCTACATCATCATCCCCCAGAACCTCCATGCTCCAACCGTCAACCAGTGGACCGCCAGTGTCCAGCAGGACCTCGGCAGCGGCTGGAACTTCTCTCTCAACTACCTCGGCAACAAGAACTCCCACCTCTGGGTAGGTACCTCGTTCAATCCTGCCGTCTACATCCCCGGCACCTCGAACGGAGCGACCGGCTCCTGCGGTGTCCTCACCCCAACCACTGGCCTGCCTGCTGCCGGCTCGCCTTGCTCCTCCACCAAGAACACCGCAGTTCGTACCCGTCTGGTTCTCGAGAACCCCACTCAGGGTGCGTACTACAACTACCAGATGACCCTGCTCGACGATGGCGCCAACTCCACCTATCACGGTGTCATCGCTGCCGTGCAGCATCGCATGTCGCACAACTTCAGCTTCCTCGCCAACTACACCTGGTCGCATTGCATCAGCCCTGCCGATGCCAACGGCGACGTCACCAATGGTGTATACGAGAACCCCTACAACAAGCGCGCCGATCGTGCTAATTGCGGGTATGACATCCGTCATATCTTCAACACCACCTTCGTCGCTCAGAGCCACTTCACCAGCCTGCCTGGGTATGCACGCGCCATCGTCAACGATTGGCAGCTTGCTCCCCTCGTTCGTATCCTCAGCGGCGCGCCTCTCAACGTCACCACCGGCGCGGACAACTCCCTCAACGGTGTTGGTCTCGACCGTCCCAACCTGGTCAATCCCACGGCGGTTTACTCCCACCAGAAGATCACCCAGCTCGCCACCGGAAACCGCCAGTATCTCTCGGCAAAATCCGCCGGTGCCTTCGCCTCCAACCCCACCGGTACCTTCGGAAATCTGGGCCGCAACGCCTTCCGTCAGCCGGCCTACTACGACGTCGATGCAGCCGTTACCCGCACCTTCCCGGTATACGATCGCATCGACTTCAACATCCGCCTGGAGGCCTTCAACGTCTTCAACCACCCCAGCTTCAACGGCTTTACCACCAACCTCAACTCCAGCCAATTCGGTTACGCGACCTCAGCCCAGCCAGCTCGTATCTTCCAGCTTGCCGGCAAGGTAACGTTCTAACCCATCCACCAGCTCCACTCAAACGAATGGCTGCCCCTTGCACAAGGGGCAGCCATTTTTACCTCATCTGGAAGATAATGTTCCTATGACATCTGCCGAGCTGCAGGAATATCTTTATGCTCTCGAAGAACGGCTCCTCCACCCCGACCGCGAGCCCGACCGCTCCGTGCTCGCACCCCTCTTTGCCGACAACTACCGCGAGTTCTGCTGCTCCGGCCGCATCCTCGACCGCCAGCAAACCATCGAACTCCTCCTCAACAGCTCAGCCCGTCCAGCCACCATCACGTTCTTCAATATCACTCTGCTCGCCCCCGACGTAGCCCTCGCCACCTACCACGCCGCTACCAACGCCGCCCGCTCCCATCGCTCGTCCTTGTGGATCTATCGCGATCAGCGTTGGCAGATTCAGTTCCATCAGGGAACCATGGCAGACTAGCCTCAGCGCCGATGCAACTCCACCCGTACCGGCGCACCCGCTCCATCATCAAACGACACATACGCACTCGTCATCACCACATCCGGCTCGTACCCCTTGCCCGCCAGCGGTAACACCGGGGCATAGTCCCGCTCCGTCAGGCAGGCCAGCCCACGCAGGCAGCCCAGGTGCAACGGCACCCCCGGCACCCCCGGTACCCCATGGATCGACTGCACCAGATAGCGCCGGTCCGCCTCCGGATACTCCACCAGAATGTCGTTGTACGAGTTCACATACACGCGAACGTCGCTCTCCTGTATCCCATTCCGCTCCACCCGAGCCACCGGATCGCGCACAAACAACCGCTCGCGATACACCGTCAGCACCACCACCACCACCACAAACCCGCCCAGCAAGGCCTTCTTCAACGGCGATTCCATAACGTTCCCCCGCCAGTCAACAGCAGTGCACAGTACCGCGCAAGCCTACCGCGATTCACACTCCATTGACTACGCTCTTGCCCGCACCCGGGGTAATCCTCATGGTTCCTCTGCCCCCAGGCTACTTCTTCACCTCGTGGTACTCCTGCTCCGTATTGATCCCCCACACCGCGGCCTTATCCACCCGTCCAGCCACAATCCCATCCACCACCGTCATCGCGGTCAACCTGCTGTGGTCCTGGTTGTTGTACTTGTGCATCCCATTCCGCCCCACCAGAAACAGGTTCTCAAATCCATCCGTAAACGCTCTCAGCTCCTCGAACCGGTCATACGTTCCAAAGTATGCCGGATACGTCTTCGGCACTCGCACCACATGCCCATCCCGCACATCCTCCGGCTTCACAATCCCGATCTTCGCCAGCTCCGCAATCGCAAACCGCTGCAACTCATCGTCCGCCATCTTCCACAAATCATCCGTGTCATAGCAGAAATACTCCAGCCCAATCCACACCTTCGCCGGGTCAGCCACCAGGTAAGGACTCCAGTTATTGAAGATCTGTAACCGTCCCAGTAACACATCCGGCTCCTGCACATAGATCCACGTATCGCGCAGCAATCCACCATCCGGCTCCTGTACCTTCAGCCGGTCCACCAGCAGTCCCACCGTAATAAAGTCCCGATACTGCAGCCCTGCGCTCACCTCGCGAACCTGCTCCGGCACCGGCGCATCCATCGCCTCCACCAACTCCCGCATCGGCATCGTGGAGACAAAATACTCCCCCGCAAACGTCTGTCTCTCCACTGCGACGTTGACCGCATCGATCGACACCACCCGCTGTCCGTCGCAATGAATCCTGTCCACCTTCCAGCCCATGTGGATCGCGCCGCCACCTGCCGTCACCAACTCCGCAACATGCTCCCACAGTTGTCCCGGCCCAAACTTCGGATACAGAAACCGCTCAATCAGACTCGTGTCCGTACCCTTCTGCGCCACATCCTGCCCGCTTCCACGCCGCAGTCGCAGAGCCTTCCTCACAAAGTGCTTCACCGCCGTCGTCAGGCTTAACCCCTTGATGCGCTGCGCCCCCCACTCCGCCGAGATCTCCTCGCACGGCGTCCCCCACACCTTCTCCGTGTAGCTCTTGAAGAACGTCAGATACAACTGCCGCCCAAACCGGTTAATCAGAAAATCTTCCAGGCTCTTCTCCGGCGCAATCTGCTTCACCCGCGACACCAGATAACTCGTCCCCACCTTCACCGTCCGCACCACGCCCAGGTTCCCCAGCGTAGTCGCCGTCAGCGTAATCGGATAATCGAAAAACTTCCGCAGGTAATAAATCCGGCTTTTGCGCGGACGAATCAACATCACCAGATCAGCATCGGCAGGCAAGGCCGTCACCACCACCTCCGCAGCCACCGTCTCCTCCCCACCCACCTGCCCTTCGTCCTCATCCGCGTCTCCCACAACCGGCACAATAGGCCCTACCCCACGCAGCACCGGCTCTTCCTGCAGATGCGCCGGTACCGCCACCACGCGCGTCCTGCCCTGGTAGCTGATCTCCGCCATCGCACCCAGGCCATCAACCTCAGGTGGCATCAGGTCCGCCCACCACTGCATCACGCGGTCGCTCTTGGAGAAAAAACGGTGCCCCCCAATATCCATCCGGTTGCCCTTGTACTTGATCGTCCGCGAGATACCACCAATCTCTTCGCTCGCCTCCAGCACAATCGGCACTACATCCGTCCGCCTCACCAGCTCCAGCGCCGCAGTCAACCCCGCCGGTCCAGCCCCTATGATGATCGCTCGTCGTGACATCCCTGCATGAGTATACGGTCAGCAAATGTCATCCCTCCGCGACCCCACCCATCCCACGCAAAAATACCCATGCGCTTGCAATCGTCCGCAAACGCATGGGTATCGTCGCAACTCGGCACGCAGTAGGGTGCGTTTACACCGCTGCCTCCACCACCGGACTCCGTTCGGTCACCTCGAATGTCAGTCCGCCGCCCTTGGCCGCTGTGACCACCACATGGTCGCCATGCAGTATCGACCCGTCCAGGATCTTCACCGCCAGCTTATCATGCACCATCCGCTGGATCGCCCGCTTCAACGGCCGCGCGCCATACGCCCGGTCATAGCCTGCCGTAAAGATCGCCTTCCGCGCCCCTTCCGTCAGCTCCAGCGTAATCTTCCGGTCCGCCAGCAGATTCTCCAGATCCTTCAACCGCAGATCGATAATGTGCGTCAACTGCACTTCGCTCAGCGCATGGAAAACCACAATGTCATCCACGCGGTTCAAAAACTCCGGACGAAATTGCTGCCGTAACTGCTCCATCACGCGACCCTTGGCCTCTTCGAATCCATCCTCGCCTTCCGCCCACGCCGTCGACAACTGCGCAGCGCCAACGTTCGACGTCATAATCAGCACGGCATTCTTGAAGTCCACCGTCCGGCC
>DAICZO010000097.1 GCA_027311125.1 Acidobacteriaceae bacterium | reverse complement strand
CCCAGCCACTTGGCCACAGCCTCTACCTCGGTACAGCCTACGAGGCAGGACAGGTCCACGCCCCCGGCCAACCCACCACCACCCGCCAGGACCTCTTCTTCGGACTCATCACTGAAACCCCCATCGGCATCATCACCATAGCCCCAGCCATCGGCGACGCAGGCCACCACAAACTCATCTTCACCCTCGGAAAACTCTTCTAACCCCACACGCCCCAAGAAAATATATTGCGTTCCTTGACAAATATGTTGCGCACTAGCAATATAACGATGCAATGAGCAACAGCCTCTACAACCGCATCGCCGTCCTCCGTGCAGAGCGCAATCTCTCCCGCCAGGACCTCGCCGACGCCCTCGGCATCAACTACCAGACCATCGGCTTCCTCGAACGCGGCGACTACAACCCCTCGCTCACTCTTGCCCTCGATCTCAGCGCTTACTTCAACCTCCCCATCGAGGCCATCTTCTCTCGCCAGCCCTTTCAGCCCCTAAGCCAGCAGGTCTACTCCCAAAAGGCGGTCGGCAAATGATCTCCGCAAACGATAAAACTCTTCTTGGCCTGTCTATCGCCACTCGCCGACAGCGCCGCCGCATCGTCATCGCATTCTATGCAATCGTCCTACTGTGGACCGCGGTTCCGCTCATCAAGGGACGGCTCATACCCGTGTACATGCTCATGCAGGTCTTCAACTTGGCTGGGATCTTCGGTGGCATCCGGCAAGGTCCCATAAAAAACTTCGAAGGCCCCACACGCGATCCCATGAACCCTTCCGCCTCGTCCATCCAGACGCTCGACCTCAGCGGCCGAATGGGTCGCCGCTATCCCAGCGAACAACTCGACGAGCGTGAGCGCCTCGAACGCGACCACGCTCACTACAGCGCCTACCGTCTGCTGCGTTGGAGCCTGGGCATCGCCGCGGCCATCTATTGGCTCCTCATCACAGCCACTCCCATCCAGCCCTGGCTGCTCCACTCCGCGCCAACGCTGCTCTGGACTTTGGTGCTTTACATCTTCACGCTACCCCAGGCCGTCATCCTCTGGACCGAACCAGACCAAGCCGCCGACTCCGAAATGCAACTCGTCCCAGCCCGCTAACCACACCCGCATCCAGGCAAAGGAGCCTCCCCATGACAGCGCATAGCAAGGTCTTCGGCATCTCCATCCACACCCAGCGTCGCCGTCGTGCACTCGTGCTTCTCTGCTACGCCTTCCTGCTGCTCGTCCCTGCCGTTGCCTGGCAGCTCGATCGCAGCACCCGTTCCATCACGGCTTGCACCATCTACGCCACCGTCGCCGTCAACGCTCTGGCCTTCGGAGGATACGGCAGCTACCGGCGCTTCGGACTCGTCAAAGGCTTCAACAATCAGCCGCCTCGCGAGTCCAGCGTCCAGTCTCAACTCATCAGCATCCACCTCGAACAGCTCACCCATCTCCCCCTCACACGCACTCCGTCCGACCAATCCTGGCAGAACGACGAGCGCGAGATCAGCCGTCGCGACGCCGTACACTTCCGCGCCTACCAGCCGCTCACGCTCACTCTGGCCGTCATCGTTCTCCTCGCCGACTGGTCCCTCCACCGCCCCGTCTGGCTGCCGGAAAAACTCTT
>DAICZO010000094.1 GCA_027311125.1 Acidobacteriaceae bacterium | reverse complement strand
CGCATCCATCCGAACCTCCGTCAGCGCACCCGCCCCACCCGTCAACACCGGAGACTCCGCATACTGCACCCGCGTCATCTTCACACCCTGCTTCTTCGCCAGCGCTCCCAGCTCTCCGGCCACTTCGCTATACGCAAACGGCAGTCGCCGATCGTAAAACTTGTCCGCATCCACCGTCGCCAGCTTCAGCTTCTCATCCAGTCCCTCCAACGGCTTGGCTTGTATCTCCGCCGTCTTCATCGCGACCGTCTGCTGCGCAATCGCACTCGCATCCTGACTATGTGCAGCCTGCCAGGCAAACCCGATATGTACCAGCAGATAAGCATTCACCAACGCCAGCACCACCACCGCTGCGTAGTGCAGATTCAGGATCGTCAGCAACTCCCGCGTCTTCTCCTGCACCGCCTCCCGGCTTACCGCCCGCTTCGCCGTCATCACCGTCATCGGACACCTCCGGCAACAGCAGCTTTGCCCCGCAAACTACCCGCACCCTTAGCAGGGGTCGAACCCTTGCCTGCGACCGCAGTCGTCCCCGCAGTCACACTCTGCTTCCCCGCCGCCGGCAGTGGGTTATACGCGCTAAAGATCTCAAACTCCACCTCACCCGGAGCCGTCGGCGCACTCCCCGCAGCCCGGCTTCCCTCCTGCGTCTTCGCCGCCTCACCCGCCAGCCGCGGAGACACAAACCGCGCCGAAGTCTCCAGGTTCCGCACCAACTGCACCGCACGGTCACGGTCTCCGCTCACCCGTAGCCGGATGTTCACGTCGCCTTCTTTCGTAATCACTGGCTCTATGCTCGTCACCTGCACCCCGAGCGGCAACACCTTCTCCAGATCCATCATCACCGCGGTCCAGCTAAAGCTCTTCCGCGCAAACACCGCATTCAGAAACTGCGATCGCTCCAATACCGCCATATTCTGCGGCTGTCGCATCCGAGCCTCATTCGCCTGCCGCCCCTTCTGGAACTCAGCCGTCTTCGCCTTCAGCGCATCCATCTCCGCCTGCGCTGCCTTCGCCTTGGCGCTCAAAGAATTCAGCCCAAAACCCAGTCCAATCGCCAGCACCGCCAGCAGCCCCATCGCCAGACGCAGCCGCGCAAACAACGGCCGTAGCTCAACAAATTGCTTCGTCGCCAGATTGATTGAGATCCGCATCAGCTTGTCAGCGCTCCCCGCACACCAGCCAGCCAGCCCCGCGGCACCATCGCCGTCACAGCTCCTGCCTGCATCATGCCCGTCTCCATCAACTCACGCACCCGCAGCCCTTGCAGCCCGCTCTCCGTCAGCATCTGCTCTAAATGCTCCGCGCCCATCGTACCCGCGGCCAACATCGTCCCCGGAGCAACCTGCAGCGTGTCCTCAAAGTAGGCCGCCGCCACACTCACTGCCTGCGCCACCTCCGATGCCACCGCGTCCGCTCCCAACTCCCGCGCCGCCGCCTCTTCCACGACCGTAGCCTGCATCGCTGCCTCGGCGTCCATACGATCCAGTCCCACCGGCGCCTGCTGTGCCCACTCCTGCACCGAACTCTCGCGGTCCACCAGCGGCAACCGGATCG
>DAICZO010000088.1 GCA_027311125.1 Acidobacteriaceae bacterium | reverse complement strand
CGTCGAGGCCTACTACCGCGAGCAGGGTCTCTTCCACACCCCCGATGCACCTGAGGCTGAGTACTCTGCCTCAATCTCGCTCGATCTCGCCACCGTCGAGCCCTCCGTCGCTGGCCCCAAGCGTCCCCAGGACCGCGTCCTGCTGCCCAACGTAGCCGCCAGCTTCCAGCAGCAGCTACCTGCACTCCTCGGTCCCAACGCCACCCGCAACGCCGCCCGCCAGATGGCTAGCTGGGAGGGTGAAGGTGGCCACGCCGACGCTACCGGCAATCTCACCGGCGGCTTCGGCACTCCGGCCCCGGTCGTGGAGGCGCCCGTCGTCCCGGTCGTCACCCTCGGCGCCCAAGGCTCCGCCACCGCCGTACTCGAAGCCCCAGCCGTCTCCATCCGCTCACGCTTCGGCATCGATCCAGACCCCTACCTTGATCACGGCAGCATCGTCATCGCCGCCATCACCTCCTGCACCAACACCTCCAACCCCTACGTCATGATCGCTGCAGGCCTGCTGGCCAAGAAGGCTGTCGAGAAAGGTCTCACCACCCCACCCTGGGTCAAGTCCTCGCTCGCCCCTGGCTCCCGTGTCGTCACCGACTACTACGTCAAGGCCGGCCTTATGCCCTACCTCGACGCCCTCCGCTTCCAGGTCGTCGGCTACGGCTGCACCACCTGCATCGGCAACTCCGGCCCGCTGCCCACCGACGTCTCCAAGTCCATTGAGGATCACGGCCTCGTCGCCGTCTCCGTCCTCTCCGGCAACCGCAACTTCGAGGGCCGTATCTCCCCCGAGGTCCGCGCCAACTACCTCATGAGCCCGCCGCTCGTCATCGCCTACGCCCTCGCCGGACACATCGGCCACGACTTCGCCACCCAGCCCCTCGGCAAGGACAAATCCGGCCAGCCCGTCTTCCTCAAGGACATCTGGCCCACCCAGGCCGAAGTCTCCGCCACCGTCGCCAGCTCCATCGACGCCGAAATGTTCCACAAGGAGTACTCCACCATCTCCCTCGGCGACGAAAACTGGCAGCACCTCAAATTCCCCGAAGGCGAAACCTACGGCTGGGAGCCAGACTCCACCTACATCCGTAAAGCTCCCTACTTCGATGGCATGACCGCCACGCCCGCACCGGTCGAAGATATCCACCGCGCCCGCGTCCTCGCCGTCCTCGGAGACTCCGTCACCACCGACCACATCTCCCCCGCTGGCTCCATCAAGCTCAACGGCCCGGCAGGCAAGTACCTCACCGATCACGGCGTCAAGCCCTCCGACTTCAACTCCTACGGCTCCCGTCGTGGCAACCACGAGGTCATGGTCCGCGGCACCTTCGCCAACGTCCGCCTGCGCAACAAACTCGCTCCCGGCACCGAGGGCGGCGTCACCCGCCTGCTCCACGAGGACATCCCCATGTCCATCTACGATGCCTCTGTCGCCTACGCCGAGCGCGGTACGCCACTCGCTATCCTCGCTGGCAAAGAGTACGGCTCCGGCTCCTCCCGTGACTGGGCCGCCAAGGGTCCCCGTCTGCTCGGTATCCGCTTCGTCATCGCGGAGAGCTACGAGCGCATCCACCGCAGCAACCTCGTCGGCATGGGTATCCTCCCGCTCCAGTTCCTCCCCGGCCAGAACGCGGAATCCCTCCACCTCACCGGCGAAGAGGTCTACGCCATCGGCGATACCCCGGGCCAGCTCCGCGCCATGCTCGATAGCAAGTTCGCCGACGGAAAACTCGTCACCGTCTTCGCCGAATCCGACCTCGGCAAGACCATCGAGTTCTCCGCCACCGTCCGCATCGATACCCCGCAGGAGATCCTCTACTACCAGCACGGAGGCATCCTGCAGTACGTCCTGCGTCAACTCGCCGGCAAAGCGTAACCAATCCCGGCACAAATCCAACCGGCCGCGCACTCAGCGCGGCCTGTTGCATTTACATCCATCCTTCTCCAGCTACCTTAAATTTCCCGCCCACGCTCGCTCAAATCCAATATCATCCCCACATGAAGCCGATCCTCTGGATCATCCTTGCCATCGCCTCCACCCTCCTCGCCGGAGCCACCGTGGTCCCGCTCGTCGGTCACTCCATCGAGGCCAAAGACCTCGCCAATGCCTCCGACGGTACCCCCGAGGCCCAGCAGGAGATCGACTACCAGGCCAACCTGACCCACCGTTGGACCTACCTAGCCGCCTCCGCCGAAATCCTCTCCCTCGCCCTCTGGAACGGCTTCGCCCGCGCCTGGAACCGCGCCGCCGCCCGGCCTCATCCCTGGCTCCGCTACACCCTCGCTCTGTTCCTCGCCATCGCCGCACCCTGCGTCGTGATGGCCGTTGTCATCGTCCTGCTCTAGCCCCCGCACGCAACCGAATTCACGCTTCCCCACCACCTGTCGGATAATAGCCTCTGAGCGAAAGGGAGAACCATTGGGCCTCTTCAAGAAGAAAATCAAGCAGGAACACAAAGTCATGCTCCAGCACGACCGTGCCGCCGGAGCGCTACTCCCCGAGTATCATCGCCCCACGCCCGAGTGCCCCCACCCCGAGCAGTGGTCCATGCTCGATTCCATGACCGCCGAACTCGAAGTCCTCGAGTTTCTCGCCCCCCTCGTCACCACCATCAAGCCCCGCCTCGTCGTCGAAACCGGTTCCTTCCTCGGCGTCTCCACAGAGTGGATCGCCCGCGGCCTCCAGCGCAACGGCTTCGGCAAAGTCATCTCCTGCGAGTACGATCCCATCGTCTACGAGAAAGCCAAGGCCCGCCTCGAAGCCTCTCCACTCGCCCCCTGGATCGAACTCCGCAACGAGTCCTCCCTCGAGATGCACGTCGAGGGCACCATCGACCTCTTCTTCTCCGACTCCGACATGCCCATCCGCGAGGCCGAGGTCAAACGCTTCCTCCCCCAGATCAACCCCACCGGCATCATCCTCATGCACGACGCCAGCTCCCACCTCAAACTCGTCCGCGAGGCCGCCCTCAAGATGGAAGCAGAAAACCTGCTCTCCGTCGTCCTGCTGCCCACCCCGCGCGGCCTCGTCATCGCCCAGCCCCGCGCTAATCGCCACTAGATAAAGCAACCAAACTCGTTACAAAAAGTATGCGTCTATTCGCAAGTCGGCTTACGACAGAAACCGCACGCCCGTACGCTCTTCGCACACGCTCCACAGCCGCGCCGCCGCCGCTTCATCCCGCGCCTGCTTCGCCACCTGCGCATCGCCCACATCGCCGCCGCGCATCTCCTGGAAGCCCTGCGGCCCGTAGTACCCCCCGCCCACAGCCTCCACAGCCGTGGCCGCATACAGCGTAGGCAGCGCACCGTCCGCATCGGAGTTCAGCAGCGCGCCAATCACTCCCGCAATCACCTTCTCCGCCACCGCCGCCAGCCCCGTGCTCGATCCCACTTTGAACAGATTGGTCTTCGCCACACCCGGATGCGCCGCCAGGCTCATCACTCCGGAAGACCGCGCCTCCAGCCGACGCTCCATCTCAAACGCAAACATCAGGTCCGCCAGCTTCGACTGCTGATACGCATCCATCGGGCTGTATCGCTGCCTGCTCTGCAGATCGTCAAAACGTAGCTGTCCCCGCTTATGGGCAATCGAGGCCAGCGTTACCACCCGTGGTCGTGTCGCCTCCGACGTCGCGATCGCGGCCGCTCGTTCCAGCGCCGGCAGCAGCAGCCCCGTCAGCGCAAAATGCCCCAGCACATTCGTGCCAAACTGAACCTCAAACCCATCCCGCGTCTGCTGCCGCTTCGCCGGAGCCATCACGCCTGCATTGTTGATCAGCACATCCAGCGGCAGCCCACGTTCCAACTCTCGACCCGCCACCTCCTGCACCGACGCCAGCGAAGCCAGATCCAGAATCGCCAACTCCACCTGTGCTCCCGCCGCCTCGCCTCGCAACCGCTGCACGGCTGCCTCGCCCCGCTGCCGGTCACGGCAAGCCAGCACCACCGTCGCACCCTTGCGCGCCAACTCCAGCGCCGCCGGATAACCAATTCCACTATTCGCCCCGGTAATCAATACCCGGCGTCCCGCCTGCGACGGCATGTCCGCAACTGTCCATTGCTTGCTCATATACCCTCTTCGATGCGCCAGCCACCCCCGCGGTGCAACAAATTCCTGCTCACTTGCTCGATAAAAAGCTATCCAGCACCTGCACATACTTGTCCGGCTCTTCGTACGAAGGCAAATGCCCACTCCGCTCGAAGATCGCCAGCTTCGCTCCCGGAATCTCCTTGTACATCTTCCACGCCGTCAGCGGAGCCACATTCATGTCGTATCGCCCCGTGATCACCAGCACAGGAAACTCAAACTTGCCCACCGCCGCCGTCAGGTCGATCTTCTCCGTCGCCGCGCTCACCGCATCGCCCACCTTCGGGTTGTACCCCAGGTCCTTCGCTCCCGCCAGGTAAGCATCCCGCTTCGCCTCGCTGTAAAAGATCATCTTGAAGTGCATCCGCAGATGCTCCTGTGCCGCTGTCTCCGCATCAATCGGCTTCGGATCAACCGGCTTGGCCTCACCCCTCAGCGGCTCTCCGGCTCCTGCCTTGGCCTCACCCTTCCGCAGCGCGTCAGCATTCGGCTCCGGCTCTTTCCCGTCGATCATCGCATCCTTTTCTTCCACATCCGGAAACACCTGCGGCAGCAGATGCACCGTCTCCTTCCACGTCGGTCCCGGCGAATCGCTCAGCACCATCCGCTCCACATGCTCCGGATGCGCCGCCGCATACGCCATCACCACCAGCCCACCAAAGGAGTCTCCCACCAGCGCCACCTTCTCAAACCACAGACCCGCACGCACCGCCTCCAGGTCCGCCACCTGGGCCTCCATCCCCTGCGCGGCACCCTCCGCTACCCGCGTCGACTCGCCCGTCCCCCGCTGGTCGTAAAACACCACCTGCCGCTTCTTCGCCAGCCGTGCCCACACGTTGTTCTGCAGCATGTACACATGCGACAGCCCCGGCCCACCATTCACCGCAATCACCGGAGTAGCCGAACTCACAACCCCAAACACCTCATACGAAAGGTCGACATCCTTGGTCTGCACCAGCCCCGTCGCCACCTCGCCCTGCTGTCCATAGGCCGCAACACCGCAGCCCAATACCGCCAGCGCTACCCACCGAGCCGCCCATCCACCCATCTGCCGCATCACCAAACCATGCCTCATAACCATGCTTTCTATACTAAGCGGCACCCCAGCCCTCTTCCATCCGCACCCCCATCCAAACACAGAGCCCTTTGCACCACGATTGGTGCGCAAAAGTTTTCATGCCCCCAGGTGATAAATTCTCTAACATTCAACCCTCACCGCAGAGCAGCCCGAGGTGATTCACCACCCAATGCAGTCTTTTGTTTGTTTGCTTCACTTTGCTCCTTCGTCTGCCTTGTTCTCCACAGCTAGTAGCAGTTGGTGGACTACGCATCTCTGCGTCCTTCCTCATCTCTCCTCCATCCCGGCCTTTCTGCTCCTCCACGGCCCCAACTTTGCGGTCCTCTTCTGGCTCTGTCTCCTCCTCTTCGCTCTCTCGCTGGTCTGCTTCTTCATCACCAATCGCAACCTCGACCGCGCCTCCGAGGCCAACCGCCGCAGCCAGATTCGCTTCTTCGCCGCTGCGGACAGCACCCTCGACGCCTTCTTCATCCTCGAAGCCCTACGCCCGCCCGGCGACCCCTCCGGCCCCATCGAAGACTTCGTCTTCACCTATCTC
>DAICZO010000087.1 GCA_027311125.1 Acidobacteriaceae bacterium | reverse complement strand
GATCAACGACACGCCTCGCACCCAGATTGTCTTTGGCACTACGGTCGACGGACTCGCCCCCGGGCAGCCTGTGACGATCAACGACCATGCCGCCGGCTACCCGTATCGGAGCCTCAGCGAGGTTCCGCCGGGCGACTACTTCGTGCAGGCAGTGCTCAACATCTACGAGACCTTCCACCGCGGCGACGGCACCACCGTTAAACTAGCTCCTGACCGTGGCGAAGGCCAGCACTGGAACCTTGCCCCCGGTAATCTCTACTCCAAACCGGTGAAGCTGCACATCGGCCCGGGCAGCCCTGCGTTGCGGATCTCCCTGACCGAGACCATTCCGCCCATTGCGCCGGAGCCCGACACCAAGTACGTTCGCCACCTGAAGATTCAGTCCGCGCTGCTGACTAAATTCTGGGGCCGCCCGGTCTTCCTTACTGCCATCGTGCTGGTGCCGGAGGGCTTCGACGAGCACCCCCAGGCACACTATCCGCTGGCGATCTTTCACGACCACTTCGTGACCGGCTTTGACGACTTTCGCACCACGCCGCCGGACCCCGATCTGAAGCCTGACTACTCCGACCGCTTCCATCTCGCCGGCTACAACCGCATCCAGCAGCAGGAGGCCTACAAGACCTACCAGACCTGGATCGCCCCCGGAACGCCACGCATTCTTGTAGTGAAAATTCAACATGCCAATCCGTTCTACGACGACTCCTACGCGGTGAACTCGGCCAACGTTGGGCCCTATGGCGACGCGATTGAGACCGAGCTGATTCCCGCAGTGGAGAAGCAGTTCCGCGGCATCGGCCAGGGCTGGGCACGCTTTATGTACGGTGGCAGCACCGGCGGATGGGAGTCGCTGGCCGTGCAGATCTTCTACCCGGACCACTACAACGGAGCCTTCGTCGCCTGCCCTGATCCAGTCGACTTTCATGCCTACAGCACGACCGATCTCTACAACCAGAAGAACATCTTCTACCTGCCAGGAGCTCGCACGCCGATAGCCCAACCGGCGCTGCGCAACTACCTGGGCCAGACGCTGATCTCGGTCCGCGACAACGTGGCCTACGAGGCTGCGCTGGGCGATCACGGACGCTCCGGCGAGCAGTTCGACATCTGGCAGGCAGTCTATTCGCCGGTGGGGGCGGATGGATATCCGCAGCCAATCTTTGATAAAGCCACCGGAGAGATCGATCACGCGACGGCTGCTTACTGGCGCGAGCACTACGATCTGAACGCCATTCTGCAACGCGACTGGGCTACGCTCGGACCAAAACTGCAGGGCAAGATTCACCTGTACGTCGGCTCCGACGATACCTACATGCTGAACAACGCGGTGTACCTGATGGAAGACTTCCTGAAGACGACCGGTACGCCGGGCCATGGCGTGGCCTACGAAGGCGAAGTGAAGTACGGACCTCGCGCCGAACACTGCTGGAACGGCGATCCCACACTGCCCAATGCCCTCAGCCGACTGCACTACAACACCATGTACTTGCCGAAGATCATGGAGCGCATCCTGAAGACAGCACCCGCGAACGCCGATATGAGCTGGAGGTACTGACCCGGTCCTGCTCGTTCAACAAACTCCGTCCCGCCAGGCCACAGCACACTTGCTCGCAGCCTCGCTGCGTTGTTTGCGGCGTGGTAAGCGCATGCGGCATATGCTTTTGAGCCAGATCAATATCACAACCGATTTCTTGCAGCTATCTGCTCGTTCATCATCCTTTAATCTCAGATTCAACTACGGAACATGACGGCTGCCTACCCTAAGTGGTAACAGTGCTGTCATCGGGCCAGGATAGGTCCGCCCCTAATAACTTGACTAACCCCTTCGAGGCCAACATGACTCAACGTTTCAGACTCGCTTTGCGCTTGACTGCGCTCTGTCTCTGCCTTGCTCTCAGTGTGATGGGAGCCCAGGCGCAGCAGACCTTTGGCAGCATCCTTGGTACCGTGACCGACGCCGCGGGCAATGTACTGCCCAAAGCGGACGTCTCTCTGCTGAACCAGGACACCGGCCTGGAGCGCACCGCCGTGACCAGCAACTCCGGCGCCTATGCGTTCTACAATCTCGCCATCGGCACCTACACGCTGCGCGTAACCAATGCCGGATTCTCCGAGGCCAAGTTTCCAGGCATCCTCATTCAGGCTGACCGCACGGTTACGCTGAATGCACGCATGACGATTGGCTCGGTCAACTCCGTTGTCAGCGTGGAAGCCACTCCGCTGCTGAACGCCGTGGATACGACCAATGGCTACGTGCTCGACAGCAAGCAGATCGAAAACATCCCGCTGGCCACGGGCAGCTTTACGCAGCTTGCCGTGCTGGCCCCGGGCGTCTCCGCCGAACTGCTCTCCGGCACTGGAACGCAGACAGGCCTTGGCAATCAGCCGATCTGGGCGAACGGTCAGCGCGACACCTCCAACACCTTCCTGTTCAACGGTGTGGATACCAGCAACCTCTTCAACGGTAAATCCACCTCGCAGGTAGCCAGCGGTCGCGTCGTGCCCAACACGGGCGAAGGCTCCGGCCCCGGCGGCTCCATTCTGACCGGCACCTCGGTCTACGATGCCATTGGCCAGGCCATCCCGACGCCCGCTCCGGAGACCATCCAGGAGATCCGCGTCAACACCTCCATGTACGACGCGCAGCAGGGCTCCACCAGCGGCGCACACATTGACATGAGCACCAAGGCCGGCACCAACGAGATCCACGGCAAGGCCTATCTCTACCGCGGAACCGACTGGCTGAATGCAGCACCGTTCTTCTACAAGCAGGATGGCATCGTCCCTGCTGTGCCGCAGTTGCACCGCTTCACCGCGGGAGCCACGGTTGGCGCACCGATCATCAAAGACAAGCTCTTCGGCTTTCTGGCGTACAACGCCATCCGCGTCTCCGACCAGTCATCGGGCATCTCCAACCTGGCCGTGATGCCGGGCCTCGGCTCGGACCGCAGCGCGCAGACGCTGGTCAACCTGCTGCAAACCAACTTCGGAACCAGCATCTCCACCGCGCAGATTGATCCAGCAGCCCTGGCGCTGTTCAACTTCAAGCTGCCCAATGGCCAGTACCTGATTCCTTCGGCACAGCGCGCCTTCACCGCGTTGACCAACGTCACCCTGCAGGGTCGTCCCTTCTTCGGAGCCGATCAGGCAGTTGCCAACCTGGACTGGAACGCAGCCAAACATGATGTCGTCTCCGCCAAGTACTTCTTCCAGCACGACCCCACTGTGGCGCCGTATACAAACTCTGCCACCGATGGTTTTGCGCAGCGCCTGGACTCGGGAGCCCACGTCGCTTCGCTGACCAACGCGCTGAACCTGACCCCGAACATCAACTGGACCCAGACCATTGGCTTCGTTCGCGAGAAGGCGTACTCCAACGACGATCAGGCACTGACGCCGTCGCAGGCCGGCATCAATCTGTTCGGCTCCAGCTTCTTTCCGGGCATCAACGTCCGCAATTTTTCCAGTTCGCAGGCAAACACTTCCATCAACATCGGTAACACCAGCACGTTCAACCGCACCGGCGTCTTCCAGAATCGTCTCGCTCCTTCGACGGACCTGATCCTGACTCTGGGCAAACATACTGTGACCACGGGTGTCAGCTACAGCTACACGCAGCTGAACATCCGCAACCGCCGCACCCAGTCCGCCAACCTCAACTTCAACAGCCTTGCCGACTTTCTGCAGGGCAAGTTGCGCAGCAACAGCTCACTCCTGTTAGGCGCCAGCAGCCGCTACTACCGGGCCAATCAGGTGGGATCGTACCTGCAGGACAAGTTCCAGATCACGCCGAGCCTCTCCTTGACCGCAGGCATCCGCTACGACTGGGATGGACCACTCACCGAGAAGTATGGCAACCTGTTCAACTTCGATCCCAGCCGCTACCAGTATGACGCGACCTCGGACACCATCACGAACAACGGCTTTATCATCGCAGGCAACAATAAGCTGTTCCCCACCGCCGGGGTCAGCAACTCCACGCTCAAGGGTCGGCAGTGGGGCTTTGCGCCACGGCTTGGCTTTGCGTACTCGCCTTCGATGTTCCATGACAAGGTGGTTGTGCGCGGCGGCGTTGGTCTCTACTACGATCGCGGCGAGTTGTTTACCTACCTCTCTCCCGGCGCGGGCAGCGGCATCAGCGGTCCGTTTGGCGTAACGCAGGAGCCGCCGTTTGTCGTTCCAGTCGCACCACCATCCGGTGCTACGCTGAGCAATCCCTTCGGCACGGTGGCTCCTACGCCCCCGACTGGAAATCCAGCGGACTTCAGCAAGTATCTGCCGAATAAAGCTGCCATCATCGGCGGCGCACAGACCTTCCCCTTTGGCGCATACGACATCAACAACAAGCTGCCCTACACGGAGAACTTTGCGTTCGACATCCAATGGCAGCCACGCAACAACCTGGCCATCGACCTGGGCTATGTCGGCAATCGCGGCCGTCATGGTGTGATTCCCGTGCCCTTCAACCAGCCGGAGATCGCAACGGCGTCGCACCCCGTGAATGGCGAGATCTACAGCTACGGCCAGCAGGCGACCGACACCAACGGCAACAACCTGACCACCGAGCCGTATAGCACCTACAACGGAGGCAACACCGATCTGCGTACTCCCTATCTGGGCTACTCGATCAACTCGGTCAGCTACAAGGCCGCTGGCGTCTCCGCCTACGATGCGCTGCAACTGCACGTGGAACAGCGTCTGACGCATGGTCTGCAGGTGGGCTTCTCCTACACCTGGTCGCACGCACTGGATGAGCAGTCTGGACTGGTGCTCTTCTATAACGGCAACAATGCGTTGAACCTCCGCGACGGTTACGCCTCGTCGGACTTCGATCGCACCCACACCACCAACTTCTTCTACACCTACGAATTCCCCAAGTTCGCTTCTGAGAACACGCTGTTGGGACGCTTCACCAACGGATGGCAGGTGAGCGGCATCACCGTGCTGCAGTCTGGCCAACCCTACTCCGTGGAAGACTACTCCGGCACCGTCGGCAGCATCTACTACGGCCCCGGTAACGACGGTATTACCAACCCGATCATTCCGCTGGCTGCAGGCTTTACGCCGAAGACGGCGAAGACCGGACACTCGGGTGGCTTTGTCGATGCTGCCGGCAACGGTCTGGCGCTGAACCCGGCTGCGTTCGGCATTCCGCTCATTCAACCCGGTCAGCAAGGTGTGCCCAACTGCGGCTTGTCCACCGCAGGCGCACAGGTCTGCGATATCTACGAGACCGGCTTCACGACCGGACAACGCAATATCTTCCGCCAGGCATTCCAGAAGCGCGCCGATATCTCGCTGATCAAGAACACCAAGATCAACGAGCGTATCAGCCTGCACTACAGCTTCGATATCTATAACCTGACCAATACGACCAGCTTCGACATACCCGGAAACTCGATCGCACTTGGTTTCTTCAACTATGCCGTACCGTACGATCCCACCCAGTCAACGGCTGCGAACCTGGGCAATCAGTACGCTCCGCTGACCCAGTCCAACAACCAGGGACTCGGTCAGGTTACAAACACCATCGGAGGTCCGCGCAACATACAGATGTCGCTGCACATCATCTACTAGCGGATCGTACAAACAACCACCAACAAATGAACGCTCAACTAGAGGTATGCCGGTAGTTTTGGCATACCTCTTTTGCTTTGCCCCGATACGACGGGCCGCCTGCAGACAGCAACTGAGATTCACGCGGCACTTGGTGCTGGTCGTGAACAAGTATCACCAAACTTCACCCCCGCCGCGCTGTGCTCTACAGGCGCAGCAGCCTCGTATCCGCGAAGCTACTGCACCATCTTCTTTTCGACGATCGGCACCCACTTCTCGCGGCCGCCAGCCTCCATGCCCTGTGCCACCGTCAGGGCCTTGGCGTAGTGGGTCATGGCATCCTGCTTGCGACCCGCCGCACTAAGCGCATCGCCCATCGCGATCTCCTCCCGCAGTCCGCCAGGGTTCAAGGCCTCCGCTGTCTGCGCCTCCTGCAGCGCTTCTGTCGTCTTGCCTGCCTTCAGCAGCACCGCGGTCTGCTGCGTATGGCTCACCGCTGCAGCCATCGGAATCGCAAACTCGCCATCGAAGACAAAGATGCCATCCTGAATAAATGCAGTCGGCTTCACCGAGCGAAAGGCCTCGTATGGGTTCAGTGCGGTTGATCCGAACTCGAACGAGTTCAGGTCGCCAGCGCTGATCAATACCGGCCCATGGATCACCGGGGGCACCACAATCTGCTCATCGGAGAACCACGAGTCCGGCGTGGGCAGCCGCTTGCACGGGATTCCATAGTCCGATGGCAAGACAAACGGCGCGACAAAGTACGCAATCCAGCAGTCCTTGATGCCATGCTGATCCACATAATTTTTGGTCGCCTTCAACTGCTGACCCCAATCCGTATTCGAGTCGGTCAAATACTTGTAGGTCTGCGTCGGGCCTCCCCACGCTTCGTTCGAGTACGCCATGTAGTTTGGGTACGCCATGGCCGACGAGCCAACATGCAGCAACAGCAGCGCTGCCACCGTCCAACCCCACGTTCGGTGACGCTGCACCAGGGTCCACGCACCGCCCGCAGCCAGCACAATTCCGAAGACCCACAGCGGCAGGATATGCCGAGCACCAATATTCAAATGCGATGTCATTGCCGTCCACAGGTAGATCACCGGCGGCACCAACAGAAAAAATACCTCGCGGCGGAAGCGTAGCCGCCCCGACACAATCGCCCACCCACTCAGCACCAGCAGTACCAGAAACCCCAGTGTCGACTTGATGGTGAACAGTACCGGAAAGTAATACCACAGGCCATGCGCATACACTTTGCCGAAGAAGTAGCTCGGCATCCCATTGGCCATCGAGCGTACATCCGCTAGGCCATACAACCAGCTCTCCGGCAGAACATGTAACTTTGCAAGGAACAAAATACCATGCTGCTCTATTGGCTGCAGAGGCAGCACGTACTCTGCCAGCGAGGGGTCCAGCTTCAGCCCTGCCGGTCGGGCCGCATAGCGAAACCCATAGAACGCCCACAACACCACGACGCCAATCACCACGATTCCGGCCAGTGCACCGGCCATGCGCAGTGCCACTCGTCCACGGCCTTCGGAGCCTGCTCCTGACCCTCCCTGCTCATGCCAGCGAAACCATACCTCGCCCACAGCCAGGCACACCAGCATCGGCAGCAGCAACACCGCGGAGTGCTTCGCCGCCAGCGCCAGTCCCGCCGCCAGTCCCACCAGTGCCATACGTGCCAGCGATGGCTGTTTGGCATAGCGATAGAAGGCATACACCGTCGCAAACATGCAGCAACTCAGCGCCATGTCCGTCGTCACATAGGCCCCGTGCGCCAGTACATTCGGATCGAACACAAACAAGATCATCGCAATCAGGCCAGCCCCCAGCCCGAACATCTCCCGACCCGCGAGAAATACCAGCAGTGCCAGCGTCAGCACAAAAACGCCCACCATCAACCGCACCCGAAAGATCAGCGAATCTGCGCTGTACTCGGGACCGTTACGGAACAGCAGTTCACGGGCATCCATATAGGATTCCGTCTTGAAGAAACGCCCCTGTAGCGCCGGAACCCGCAGCGGCAGATGCAGCAGCGGAATCGTCGCCAGTAGCTTCACCATCGGCGGATGCTCCGGATTCAATCCAAAGTCACCCGTCTTCCAGCTCTCGTAGCCCGCAAAGATGTGGTCGCCCTCATCCCACGTCAGCGACTGCTGTCGAATGGTCGAGACCACCTCGACCGCCAGCACCACCAGCAGCAACGTCACCAATCCGACAACATAACGCGGCTTCCATCCCAGCATTCGTCACGCCTCCCAGCCATATTTCTGCACCACCGGAGAATACCGCACCACCCTATCTCTTGCCTTCCCCCCGCTGATACACTCGCCTCCAGCCACATCATTGCAAAATTGACCTCGGGAGCTACACCACAACCCATGTCTGCCTCCACTCTCCCCAAGCCCGCCTTCAAGCCGTTCGTGCCCGACACCGCTTCGCGGCCTGAACTCTCCGCCCGCGCCCTGCTGCTCGGCGCCATCTTCGGCGTACTCTTCGGAGCCGTCACGGTCTATGTGGGCCTTCGCGCTGGACTCACCGTCGCTGCCTCCATTCCCATCTCGGTGCTCTCCATCTCCATCCTGCGCGCCTTCGGCAAGGCCAGTATTCTCGAAAACAACATCGTCCAGTCCACCGGCAACGCTGGCCAATCCATCGCCTCCGGCGTCATCTTCACTCTGCCTGCGCTCATCTTCCTTGGCTTCGATCTGGAGTCGTCGCGCATCTTTGCCCTTGCCCTCTTCGGCGGCTGGCTCGGCGTGCTCTTCATGATTCCGCTGCGCCGCCAGCTCATCGTGGAGGAGCATGACGCTCTCGTCTACCCGGAAGGAACTGCCTGCGCCGACGTCCTGATCGCTGGCGAACGTGGCGGCTCGTTCGCGTCCCGCGTCTTTCTGGGCCTCGGTCTTGGCGCGGTCTATACCCTGTTCCAGAACGACAACCTCTTCTCGCTGTGGCCCTCGCAACCCGACTACCAGCCCGACCTCGGCGCCCAGCACCTGCTCAAAGGCTCCGCCATCCGTGCCGACTGTACCCCGGAGTACCTCGGAGTCGGCTACATTATCGGGCTCCGCGTCGCTGCCATCATGCTCGCCGGCGGAGTCTTCTCCTGGCTCGTCCTGATGCCCGCCATCTACTTCTTCGGCTCGCACCTTAGCACTCCGCTCTACCCCGGCACCGTGCTGGTCAAGGACATGTCCCCCTCCGACCTGTGGCGCACCTACGTCCGCCCCATGGGTGCCGGAGCCGTCGCCGCCGCCGGACTCATCACGCTGCTGCGCACCCTGCCCACCATCGTCGGAGCCCTCACCCAGGGCTTCAAAAAGACTGGCAGCAAGCTCGCTGCAGCGAAGCCTTCCCGCACCGAGCATGATCTTCCGCCCATCGTCGTCTTTGGCGGCTCCGCCTTACTCGTGCTGCTGATGTTCCTCTTCCTGCAGTTCAAACCCATTCCCGGTGCTTACGTCGGCCCGCTCGCCAACCTGAGTGCTTCCCTGCTGATCGTCGTATTTGGATTTCTATTTGTAACCGTTTCTGCACGTATCGTCGGCATCGTCGGTAGCAGCGCCAGCCCCGTCTCCGGCATGACCATCGCTACGCTGATGGCTACTGCCGCCATCTTCCTCGTCAAAGGCTGGACCGCACCCGCCTTCGGGGCTCTCGCCATCACCATCGGTGGCGTAGTCTGCATCGCCGCCTCCAACGCCGGCGACACCTCGCAAGATTTGAAGACCGGCTTCCTCATCGGCGCAACCCCGTGGAAGCAGCAAGCCGCCCTGATGGCTGGCGTCATCATCTGCACCTTCTCGATCGGCGCAACCCTCAACGCCATGAAC
>DAICZO010000079.1 GCA_027311125.1 Acidobacteriaceae bacterium | reverse complement strand
CACCTTTACCCCGGCTCTCAGCCTCTTCCTGCTCAGCCACACCCCCGCCAAAAAATCTTCACCGGAGCAGCACGCCGAGCACGCTGCCGAACATGAAGACGGCCCCATCATGCGGCGCATCCTCCATGTTCACGCCCGCGTCCTCAACTTCGCTCTCGCCCGGCCCATCGCCTTGGCCATTGCCTGCCTGCTGCTCGTCGTCGCCGGATACTTCAGCTACAACGCTCTCGGCTCTGACCTCCTCCCCGCCATGGACGAAGGCGCATTCGTCCTCGATTACCTCACGCCCGCCGGTACCTCACTCACCGAGACCAACCGCATCCTCGATCACGTCGAACAGATCCTCCACAACACCCCCGAGGTCGAAATCACCTCCCGTCGCACCGGCCTCCAGATGGGCCTCGCCGCCGTCACCGAAGCCAACTCCGGCGACTTCACCGTCCGCCTCAAAACCAAGCGCTCCCGCTCCATCGACGACATCATCGCCGACATCCGCGGCCAGATCAAACACACTGAACCCGCTCTCGACATCGAGTTCACCCAGGTCCTCCAGGACATGATCGGCGACCTCTCCAACTCGCCCGAGCCCATCCAGGTCAAGCTCTTCGCCAACGACCCCGCGCTCCTCAACGACCTCGGACCCAAGGTTCAGGCAGCCATCAGCAAGATCCCCGGCGTCGTCGATACCCAGAACGGCGTCGACAACACCATCAGCGGTCCCGCCACCAGCTTCCAGATCGATCCCGTCGTCGCCGCTCGCCTCGGCTTCACCCCCACCGAAGTAGCAGAAGACGCCACCGCCATCATCGACGGCCTCCCCACCAACGATCCCATGATCGTCAACGGCCGACCCTACACCATCCGCGTCCGCCTGCCCGAGGACAACCGCGCCTCCCTCGATGCCATCGAGAACACCGTCTTCAACTCCAGCACCGGACACACTGCCACCCTCGCCTCCCTCGCCCAGGTCACCCAGCTTCCGCCCCAAAACGAGATCCGCAAAGAAAACCTCCAGCAACTCGTCATCGTCAGCGGCCGTCTCGAAGGCTCCGACCTCGGCACCGCCATGGCTAAGGTCCGCACGACCGTAGATAACCTCCACCTGCCCTCCAGCGTCCGCGTCGAATACGGCGGCACCTACCAGGAGCAGCAGAAGTCCTTCCACGATCTCGCCCGCGTACTCATCCTCGCCCTAGCTCTCGTCTTCGGCGTCCTGCTCGCGGAGTTCCGTAACTTCTCCGCTCCCATCGCCATCCTCACCAGCTCCATCCTCTCCATCACCGGCGTCGTCCTCGCCCTGCTCATCACCCAGACCAACTTCAACGTCGCCAGCTTCATGGGCCTCATCATGGTCATCGGCATCGTCGCCAAAAACGGCATCCTCCTCCTCGACGCCGATGAGAAATTCAGTGGTGAGGCCGAAGCCAAACGCACCGCAGACTTCGCCGCTACCGGCGTCGTCCCCACCGTCGATCCCGACCACGACCCTGCCCGCGAGGCCATGCTCCACGCTGCCCAGCGCCGTCTCCGTCCCATCGTCATGACCGCCATCGCCGCCGTCTGCGGAATGCTCCCGCTCGCCTTCGCCCTCGGTGCCGGCTCCCAGATGCTCCAACCCCTCGCCATCGCCGTCATCGGAGGCCTCTTCATCTCCGTGGCCCTCTCCCTCATCGTCACCCCGGTCATCTACTACCGCCTCACCCGCAACCGCCACGCCTGATTCCCATTGGCGCAAGCCCCACCAACTCTGCCCTTGGCCTCTAAGCCAGGGGCAGTTTTTTCTTCTGTCCGGATACACCCGCACACTCGCCCGTGACAACAGTCACAGACCACCCCTTCGGCCCAGCACAAACTGGAACACATGGATGCCAAACGGTCCAGCCAGCACCGACGCATTACCTGCGGCGTGCTCTCGACCGAACCTCACTCGGTCACTCCAGCGAAGGGAACAAAATCATGGACACAGCTATTCAGGAAAATGGGCACAGCACCTTCCCGCGTCTCAATCAACCTGCTCCCACCTTTGAGGTCGAGACCACCCACGGCACTCTGCGCCTCGAAGACTTTCAAGGCAGTTGGGTCATCCTCTTCTCGCATCCCGCAGACTTTACCCCCGTCTGCACCACCGAGTTTGTCGCCTTTGCGCAACTCGCACCCGAACTCAAAAAACGGGGCGTCGAACTCCTCGGCCTCAGCATCGACAGCACCTACTCCCACATCGCCTGGGTCAGAAACATCGAGAAAAACTTCGACGTCAAGATTCCTTTTCCCATCATCGCCGACCTCAACAAGGGTGTGGCAACCCTCTACGGCATGGTCATGCCTGGCGAAAGCAAAACCGAGACCAGCCGCTGTGTCTTTGTCATCGATCCCAAGGGCCTCATCCGCGCCATGATCTACTACCCCCTCACCACGGGCCGCAACACCCAGGAGATCCTTCGTCTCATCGACGCTTTGCAGACCAGCGACAAGCACTCCGTCGCCACCCCCGCAAATTGGAAGCCGGGTGAAAAAGTCATCGTACCCCCACCAAAAACCACCGAAGAGGCAGAGATACGCATGACCGCCGGGTACGAAACCCCCGACTGGTACTTCTCGAAGAAGTCTCTCTAAGCCATCAAGGCACTGCGGAGGTGAGCATCATGGCCTGCATCAATAGCACCGGCGAGGTCAACGACATGGCAAAGAAAATCCTCGCCGCCATCACCCAGCCCGCCTCACTCGAGCAGGTCGCACTGCAATCGGGAGCACCTCTCTACCGCATCCGCAGCGGCGTCAGAGAGTTGCTACAGGCTGGCTTAGTCGAACAAAACGATCAACTCTATCTGGCCACCGCAGCAGGCCTCGCCGCCCTCAACAAACCGGCCTCCGGCAACCCTGCCGCAGTCTCAACCAAATAGATCGAGCCGGCCTGCGGACACACGCGCAACGATTCTCTGTCTTGGCACTCTGGGCCTGCTGTCACCTGCACTCCACAACATCAACAGAGGTCGCTATGAACAAATATGCAATGGAATTCATCGGCACATTCTTTCTGGTACTCACCATCGGCATGACTGTCATCGCCGGTGGTGACGGCGTCATTCCCCAACTCGCCATCGGTGCCATCCTCATGGTCATGATCTATGCCGGCGGCCATATCTCCGGAGGCCACTACAACCCATCAGTCACTCTCGGCGTTTGGATGCGAGGCCGCTGCCCTGGCTCCGATGTCCTGCCCTACATCCTCGTGCAGGTACTCGGCGCCATCCTGGCATCGTTCGTCGTACGCTATCTCACCCCTGGCATCCCGGTCCATACCCGCGACCTCGCCATCGCCCCCGAGCTCCTCGCAGAGTTCCTCTTCACCTTCGCCTTGGTCTTCGTCGTCCTCAACACAGCTACCTCCAAGGACAACGCAGGGAACTCGTTCTACGGAATCGCCATCGGCTTCACGGTATTGGTCGGCGCATTCGCCGTCGGCGGAGTTGCCAGTGCTGCCTTCAACCCAGCGGTCGCCATCGGTATCTCCAACATGGGCCTCGTCGCCTGGAGCAGGCTCTGGATCTA
>DAICZO010000070.1 GCA_027311125.1 Acidobacteriaceae bacterium | reverse complement strand
GACGGAGCGGGCGATGCCTTCGGCCAGGGAGACCTGAGGGGTGAAGCCGAGGTCGGTTTGGATCTTGGTGATGGGGAACTCCTGATCGCGGGCCAGCAGGTAGACGGCGTGGCGGGTGAGGAGTGGGCGAGCCTTTAGATTCAATACTTTGTGGGGAAATTCCAGGATGTCGGCGAGGATCATGGCTTGCTTAAAGCTCAGGTTGATCCACGGCCGGGGGGTGCCGAGGGCTGCGGCGAAGAGGGTAAGATATTCATTCCATGAGGCTTGGGTTCCATCGCTGAGATTGTAGGCCTCGCCGATGGCGGCGGGGCTGGTGGAAGCGAGGATCATGGCGGCGGCGACGTTGTCAACGTAAGTGAAGCCACCATTGCACTTACCGCCGTCGATCGTAGCCATGAGGCGTTGGCGAAGGAGGGTGGCTACCTCTACGGTGAAGTCTTTGCCGCGGGGGCCGTAGATGGTGGCTGGGCGGAGGATGGTGATGGGGAGTCCGGCGGTGTGGTGGGCATGCCAGACGGCGTTTTCGCCCATGATTTTGGTCTGATTGTAGGGTAATCCGGCGTCGACGGAGGGGTTGGACTCCTCGCCTGGTACCAGCGGATAGCCGTAAATATCGGTGGTGCTGACGTGGACAAATCGTGGACAGCTTGTGGAGTTTTGTGCGGCTGCGAGGAGATTCTGGGTTCCGACGACGTTGGCCTGGTAGTAGGTGTCGTAGGGGGCCCAGTCGGTGGAGCAGGCGGCGCAGTGAAAGATGCGGGTGGCACCGTGGACGGCCTGATGGAGACTGGCGCGGTCGGCTAGGTCGCCCTGGACAACGCGGAGGGGCAAGCCGCTGAGGTGGCGGAGGTCGGAGGTGGGACGGGCGAGGATGGTTACGTCCTCGCCGCGTTCGATGAGCATTTGAGCGAGGCGGCCTCCGAGGAAGCCGCTGGCTCCGGTGATGAGCGAGGTCACGGTTATTTGGAGAGCTGTCGGAAGGCGTCGAGGACGAAGTCGAGTTGCTCCTGGGTGTGGGCCGCGGTGACGCAGAGGCGCAGGCGGGCGACGCCCTGGGCGACGGCGGGGAACATGACGGGTGCGGCGATGATGCCATGGTTGCGTAGTTTGCGGGCGAAGAGGGCGGTGGTGACCTCGTCGTGGAGGACTACGGGGATGATGGCGGTCTCGGAGAGTCCGGTGTCGTAGCCCATGGCCTTGAGGCCGTTGCGGAGGTAGTCTCCGTTGGCTTTGAGGCGGGCGACGCGCTGGGGCTCTTCCTTGAGGATGGCGAGGCCTTCGGAGATGGCTGCGACGGCGGAGGCGGCCATGGCGGCGGAGAAGATGTAGGGGCTGGAGGCGTGCTGGAGGAAGATGGCGACTTCCTGAGAGACGGCGACGAAGCCTCCGACGGAGGGGATGGACTTGGCGAGCGATCCGGACCAGAGGTCTACTTCGCTGGTGTCGATGCCGAAGTGCTCGTCGGTGCCGCGGCCGGTGGCTCCGATGACACCGGAGGCGTGGGCTTCGTCGATGAAGAGGAAGCAGCCGAACTCTTTTTTGATGGCGATGAGTTCGGGCAGGCAGCATATGTCTCCGTCCATGGAGAAGACGCCGTCGGAGATGATGACGGTGCGGTTGGCCGGGGGACCTTTTTTGATCTCTTCGCGGAGGCTTTCGGGGTCGTTGTGGCGGAAGCGCTGGACCTGGACTCCGGCCATTTTGCAGGCGTCGAGGAGGCTGCGGTGGCAGAGGGCATCGATGATGATGCGGTCGGCGGGGCCGAAGAGGCCGGTGATGAGGCCGAGGTTGGCCATGTATCCGGAGGAGAAGGTGATGGCGGCTTCGGTGCCTTTGAAGGCGGCGAGGTCGCGCTCGACCTGGCTGTGGATGTCGAGGGTACCGGTGAGGAGGCGTGCTCCGCTGGTGCTGGTGCCGTAGCGGGTGATGGCGGCCTTGGCGGCGGCGTCGATGCGGGGGTGACCGATGAGCCCGAGGTAGTCGTAGGACGACATCATGAGCATCTGGTGACCATCGGCCTGGACACAGGGGCCGGCCTTGGCTTCGAGCGGCATGTGGAAGTGGTAGGCATCGGCGGCGACGCCGAGGGCGGTTGTCTCGAAGATGCGGCGGGCGCGAGCGTCGAGGAGGTCGTTCTTCTTGAAGTTCCACTGGCGGGGTTCGGCGAAGTACTCGCGGAACATGCTGCCGGAGGACGAGGGGAAGACTTTGGTCTCAGTTTGCTCGGAGGTAAGTGTATCGGTCGATTGTGACATTTCAGTGTTAATGCTAGCGGAAAGGGGCTGGGTTTGGAAGAAAAACAATTTATGGGTGGATGTAGTGAAGCAAATGGGGTGGGAGCGTGGGGAGGTAAAAGGCCAGAGCGAGATCGTTTGGTTTCGGCCGTGCCTGTAGGAAGGCCTTTGGGGGGGTGGTTTGGGG
>DAICZO010000063.1 GCA_027311125.1 Acidobacteriaceae bacterium | reverse complement strand
GTGGTGCGGGGGCAGGTGCAGACGATGCAGAGTTCGTTTCGTGGACTGCTGATCGGGCTGCTGTTCTCGATTCTGCTGGTGTACCTGCTGATCGTGGTGAACTTCCAGTCGTGGCTTGATCCGTTCATCATCATTGCGGCGTTGCCAGCGGCTCTTTCGGGAATTGTCTGGTTTCTCTTTGTGACGAATACGCACATCAGCGTACCGGCGTTGACGGGCGCGATTATGTGCATGGGCGTGGCGACGGCGAACTCGATTCTGGTGGTGAGTTTTGCCAAGGAGCAGTTGGAGGCCGAAGGTGTTGATGCACGCGAGGCTGCGCTGACGGCTGGGTTTACGCGGTTCCGTCCGGTGATTATGACGGCACTGGCGATGATTATCGGGATGGTGCCGATGGCGCTGGGGCTGGGCGACGGTGGTGAGCAGAATGCGCCGCTGGGGCGGGCCGTGATTGGCGGACTGATCTTTGCGACGGCGGCGACGTTGTTGTTTGTTCCTACGTTTTTTGCGGTGATGCATGGCCGGCTGGAGCGTAGAAGTTTGGATTCCAACACGGAAGCATCGAACCTTTTGTAGGTTGCAGCGACACTGGAGAGTTACGGTATGGATAAGGGCTTGCAGGATAAGTTGAAAGAGAACGCGGAACAGCCGGTGAACGAGAAGCCGATCAGCGGCCGGGCAGCGATGTCGGGAGTGTTCGTGCTGTTGTGTGTCGCGGTGGTGATTGCGATTGTGGGGATCGTGCCGCGGATGCAGGCGCGGAAGACGCTGGCTGCAGAGACTCGCGCGCTGGCGGCACCGGATGTGCTGGTGCATACGCCGCAGCCCGGTGCATCGGTGCAGGAGGTGGCGTTGCCGGGAAATATCTATGCGTTTACGGACGCACCGATCTACTCGCGCACGGATGGCTACCTGGAGAAATGGTACTTCGATATTGGGGCACATGTGCGCAAGGGGCAGTTGCTGGCGACGATCAGCACACCGGAGATCGATCAACAACTGTTGCAGGCGCGGGCTGATCTGGCGACGGCGCAAGCGAATGCGAAGATTGCGGCGGTAACGGCGAATCGTTATCAGGACCTGATCAAGGATGACGCGGTGTCGAAGCAAGAGACGGACAACTTCACGAGCCAGGCGGTATCGACGAACTCGGCAGTGAACTCCGCACAGGCGAATGTGCAGCGACTGGAGAATCTGCAGTCGTTCGAGAAGATCTATGCGCCGTTCGACGGGATTGTGACGGCTCGCAACGTGGATGTGGGGCAACTGATCACTGCGGGCAGTGGGAGTGGTGCGGGATCGCAGCTTTTCCATATGGCCGCGGTGCAGACGCTGCGCGTGTATGTTGCGGTACCGCAGGCCTATGGCGATGTGGCGAAGCCGGGCACGACGGCGGAGTTGACGTTCAATGAGTATCCGGGCAAGACGTTTCCGGCCAAGGTGGTGCGGACGTCGGGGTATATCGATCCGGCTTCGCGAACACTGCTGGTCGAGGTGGACTATGACAATCGTGCCGGGTTGCTAACTCCGGGCGCGTATACGCAGGTACATTTCCGGTTGAAGTCCGCGGTGCCGACACGGACGATTCCGACCTCGGCGTTGATGTTCCGCTCGGAAGGACTGCGGGTGGCGACGGTGGTGAAGGCTGCGGATGGGAGCGAGGTTGCGAAGCTGATACCGATCATCGCAGGAGATGACGACGGCAAGATTATCCAGGTGGTAAGCGGGCTGGATGACCAGTCGCAGGTGATTCAGAATCCTCCGGACTCGATTGTCGATAACGAAGCGGTGCATGTGGTTCAGCCGCAAGGAGCGAGATAATGCGCGCGGTTCCGCTGCATTGGAGCAGAGCCGGACTGGCGGGTGGGTTGACGCTGTTGCTGACGGGATGCCTGGTGGGGCCTAAGTATCATGTACCGGCGGCGGCGGTGCCACCGGCGTATCATGAGGCGCCACTAAGCCCTCCGCCGAACCCCGCGAATGGCTCGTGGAAGCAGGCTGCGCCGGCTGCGGACAGCGCACGCGGGCAGTGGTGGCAGGTGTATCAGGACCCGCAGTTGAATACGCTGGAGCAGCAACTGACGCAGAAGAACCAGAGCTTGAAGGCTGCGTATGAGGTGTATGTGCAGGCGCGGGAGCAGATTCGCGTGGACCGTGCGAGCCTGTTTCCTACGGCGGGAGTAGCATCTGCGGGCAGCCATCAGCGGATGTCGAGCAACCGGCCGTTTGTGGTTCCGGGTGCGGCGAGCAGCTATAGCGATACGACGCTGGTGGGGACGGCGCAGTGGGAGCCGGATCTTTGGGGCAGCGTTCGGCAGACGGTTGCCGGGGCAGTGGCGAGTGCGCAGGCTTCATCCGCCGATCTC